>CAZEIY010000312.1:0-5317 GCA_964512375.1 uncultured Rickettsiales bacterium
TGCAATCACGTGATCTGCGGGCATCACGAGCAGCACTGGGTCTGAATCTTCACCGCCAGAGCGAATGGCCTCGAGCGCAGCAACGGCGACCGCGGGCGCCGTATTTCGGCCAACGGGCTCGAGTAGGATCGAGGCCCCCTCTCCGCCGCACTCCTGCAGCTGGGACGCCACTATGAAGCGATGCTCGGCATTACAGACCACCACAGCGCGCTCAGGACTACAGAGACCATTCAGCCTGCTCAACGTCGCCTGAAACAGCGAAGCCGAGCCGACCAGTGGCAAGAACTGCTTGGGCTGAGCGCGACGGGACACAGGCCAGAGCCTGGTTCCAGCGCCCCCAGAGAGGATGACCGGGACAAGCACCGCCTCACTTTGGCAGTGGTCGATCACGCAGGCAAGAGGGCGCAGGTCGACGCAAGGCATGCGCAGTGCTATCCATCGGCGAAGAAAATCCGATGACCGACCGACCAGCCCAACTCAAGCAACTCTTGGAAGAGCGTATTCTCTGCCTCGACGGAGCGACCGGTACGTGGTTTCAGGACCGCGAACTGAGCATCGAAGACTTCGGTGGCAGCGAGTTCGAGGGCTGCAATGAGCACCTCGTCCTTACTCGCCCTGATCTGATTCTCGACCTGCACCGCGCCTATCTAGAACGCGGCGCTGACATCGTCGAGACCAACAGCTTTGGCTCCACCTCTGTTGTCCTGGCCGAATACCCCCCGCTAGATCAACGGGCCTACGAAATATCAAAGCTCTCCGCTGAGCTGGCGCGCACGGCATGCGCCGAGTACGACGGTGGCGGCCGCCCCCGATTCGTCGCAGGCTCTATGGGGCCTACCACCAAAGCCCTGTCGGTCACCGGCGGCATCACCTTCACTGAGCTCAAGGAAGCCTTCTATCTGCAGGCCTGTGGTCTCGTCGATGGAGGCGCCGACTACCTCCTGCTTGAGACCTGCCAGGACACGCGCAACATCAAGGCTGGACTCCTCGCCATTGAACGCCTCGAGCGCGAGCGAGACCTGTCCATAGCCATCG
Source organism: uncultured Rickettsiales bacterium (assembly GCA_964512375.1). GTDB lineage: Bacteria > Myxococcota_A > UBA796 > UBA9615 > UBA9615 > UBA6601. The sequence continues at coordinate 1,036 of CAZEIY010000312.1, forward strand.
CCGTCTCGGGCACCATCGAGCCCACAGGCACCATGCTCGCCGGCCAGAGCGCCGAGGCGCTGGCGATCTCCCTGGCCCACCGCGACCTGCTCTACCTCGGCCTGAACTGTGCCACTGGGCCCGAGCAGATGACCGACCACATTCGCGCGCTCTCTGAGCTGTGCAATACCCGCGTCGCTTGCGTACCAAACGCCGGACTCCCCAACGAGGACGGCCTGTATGACGAGACCCCGAAGATGCTCGGCGATGCGCTCTCTCGCTTCATCGAGGACGGCTGGCTCAATGTTATCGGCGGCTGCTGCGGTACCACCCCCGAGCACATCGAGTACCTGGCCGACCTGGCCGCCACCGCCCGTCCGCGTCAGCTACCTCAGCACCATCGGAGCTTCTACTCCGGTATCGACTGGGTGGAGGCCACCGAGGAAAACCGGCCTCTTCTGGTGGGCGAGCGCACCAACGTTATCGGCAGTCGCCGCTTCAAGCGATTGGTCGTGTCCGGCGAGTGGGAAGAGGCTACCGAGATCGGCGTCGCGCAGGTCAAAAAGGGCGCACACATCGTCGATGTCTGCCTAGCGAATCCCGACCGAGAAGAGCTCGACGACACCAAGCTCTTCCTCGCCATGCTCAACAAGCGGGTCAAGGCACCCTTGATGATCGACTCAACCGACGCCGAGGTGATCGAAGAAGCCCTTCAGTGGTGCCAGGGAAAGGCCATCATCAACTCGGTCAACCTGGAAGATGGCGAGGAGCGCTTCGAGAGCATCGTTCCCCTCGCACGCCGCTACGGAGCTGCTCTCGTGGTCGGCTGCATCGACGAGGACCCCATACAAGGCATGGGGGTGACCGCCCGACGCAAGCTCGAGATCGCGCAGCGCGCAGCGAAGCTCCTCACAGAGAAATACGGCATGGCGCTCGAAGACCTCATCTTCGATCCCCTGGTCTTTCCGTGTGGGACCGGGGATGCCCAGTACCTTCGCTCTGCCGCAGAAACCGTCGAAGGCGTGCGCCTGATCAGCGAGGCCCTGCCCCAGGCAAGAACCATTCTCGGTATCTCGAATGTATCCTTTGGGCTGCCTCCTGCGGGCCGCGAGGTCCTCAACTCCGTGTTCCTATATGAGTGCAGCCGGGCAGGGCTCGGTATGGCCATCGTCAACACCGAGAAGCTCGAGCGCTACGCATCCATTCCTGCTGAAGAGCGCGCACTGTCCGAAGAGATCCTGTTCCGCACGACGGATGAAGCAGTCTCCAAGTTCACTGAGCACTTTCGCGACAGCAGCTCGCGCATCGTCGTAGAGGTGAGCTCCCTGAGCCTCGATGAGCGCCTCGCCCACTGCGTCGTCGAAGGGAGCAAGCAGGGACTCATCGATGACATCGAGGAGAAGCTCCAGGACACGCCCCCGATGAACATCATCAACGGACCGCTCATGACAGGAATGGAGGAGGTCGGTCGACTCTTCAACGACCGCCAGCTCATCGTCGCTGAGGTGCTGCAGTCCGCCGAGGTAATGAAGGCCGCAGTGAGCCACCTCGAGCCGCTGATGGAGAAGTCCGCTGCCACCAGCCGCGGCAAGATCATCCTCGCCACGGTCAAGGGCGATGTGCATGACATCGGCAAGAACCTCGTCGACATCATCCTCAGCAACAACGGCTACGAGGTCATCGATCTGGGCATCAAGGTGCCACCCCACGACATCATCGAGGCGGTTCGAGAACACAACCCTGACCTGGTCGGCCTGAGTGGCCTGCTCGTGAAGTCCGCCCAGATGATGGTGACCACAGCCATCGAGATGACCGATCTGGAGGTCACTCCCGACCTGTTGGTGGGCGGCGCGGCTCTGTCCCGCAACTTCACCGGCAAGCGCATCGCCGCGGCATATGGAGGCAATGCTCTGTACGCACAGGACGCCATGGACGGACTGCGTCTGGTGAACGAGTTGCGTAACGAAGAGCAGCGAGATGACCTGCTCGCTGACTGGGGGGCAAAGATCGCTGCCATGCAGGCGAGCGCATCCAACAAGTCCAGCGGGCCAAAGACGAGCTCACCAAGCCGAGCGACAGCCCCGACCATTGCAGTGCTCGATGACATCCCTCAGCCTCCCGACTTTGAACGGCACCTTCTTCCCGAGGCGGTCCTTAGCGACATCTGGGCCTGGATCAACCCACGTATGTTGTACGGCAAGCACCTGGGCCTGCGCGGTGACTTCGAGGCCAAGATCGCGGCGCGAGATCCCAGGGCGCTGCAGCTTCGCGAGGTGATCTGGGAGCTCATGGGCAAGGGCATGCAGGGAGCGATGAAGGCGAGCGCCGTATGGCAATGGTTCGAGGCCGATCAAGAGAACGGCACGCTGCACATCTATCGGCAAGGCGAGGCGGAGCCCGCGGTCAGCTGGCAGCTACCGCCAGGACGCGACGGACACCCCGGACTGTGCGGCTATGTCCGCCCGCGCAGCACAAAGGCTGGACGTGACTGCCTCGCCCTGCTTGCAGTGACAGCGGGAGAGGGCATCCGCGCATGGGCTGCGAAGCTGCGTGAGGAGGGCGAATACCTTCGCTCCCATTCGGTCCAGGCCCTGGCCCTCGAAACAGCAGAGGCCACCGCAGAGTGGCTTCATGCGAAGATTCGAGAGGACTGGGGCTTCCCCGATCCTGAGGAGACCACCATGGGCGAGCGCTTCAAGGCACGCTACCAGGGCAAACGCTACTCACCGGGCTATCCGGCCTGCCCCGACCTGGGCCTGCAAGAGGGCATATGGACTCTGTTGCGCCCACAGGAAATCGGCATCGATCTCACCGAGAGTCACACCATGGACCCCGAGGCCAGCGTCAGCGCGATCGTGCTGCACCACCCCGATGCAAAGTACTTCGCCTCAGCCTGACAGGGAGCGCCGCATCCGCCTGCTTGTGCTGGGCGTGCTCGTATTCCTTCTGGTCGAGCGAGTACTGCTAGCTCTCGCTCATCCCGATCTGATCCACGACCTCGATCCCGGCGAGATCCGACATCTAGACCTCGCCATCTCCGGTCTCCCCGATGGCCCCAGCTTCATAGATCGTCTCTACACCTGGCTGTCCGGCACCGAGAACATCCACCACGGCGGCTTTCCGCTGCTCTCGATCGTCTTCCTGGTCGCCTCCAAGATCTTCGGCCACTCTCTCTTCCTGCTACGCCTTCTCGGCCCGATCCTCGCCACGGTCGCCGCCGCTGCCTGTGTCGCTAAGGTGCTGATGAGGCGCATGGGAGCCAGCGCCAGTGTGCTCATGCTGGCCCTGTTCGCCGGCGCTCCACCTCTCCTGCTCAAGTGGACCTGCACTGCCCGCGGCGGACACCTCGAGGCCATCGTCTTCCCCGCCTTGATGCTCTTGCTGCTGGACTACGCGATCACCAGCAAGGAGCGTCGATTGTGGCTACTCGCCGGCCTGGTCGGTGGCCTCAGCGTCTATGTCACCTACCTGGCGGTCCCAGCGGTCCTCGTGCTCTCTGCGGGCGCGCTCGCTGAATCCCATCGCGATGATGGATGGCGTACCAGAGTCGGCACTCTCGCTCTGGGTGGACTGGTCGGCTTCCTTCCCTGGATTCTGGGCCTGGTCGTCCTCGACCTGCCATATTTCGAAGCCACGATTCACTCCAGCGCTAACCCCGACGAGGCCGTCGAAGTCCACAGCCGAACCATGCTGAGTGCCATCTCGATGGGGCTCTCCGCGCTCCCCCACAACCTGTGGCCCTGGACCATCACTCAAGCCGATGCTGCCGCCTACGCCGCTGCCGAGCCGGACATCCTCGACTACACACCCGGCCTACGCGAGTGGCTCAGCCGAGCCGTCATCAACGTCGCTGCTCTCGCCGGCATCATCATCGCTCTGCGTAAGCGAGCCTTCCTGCTGGCCTCCTTCCTGCTCTTGCCCGCCCTGCATCACCTCTTTGTGTTGCGCGCCGCGAACCAGCCGGGCTGGCCGCTGATCCCCCATCGCTACCTTGTGCTGGTGTTCCCCGCGGTCATCGCCGGCGCTGCGTATGGCGCCAGCGCTCTCCTCAGCGACGCTCGCAAGGGCATCTCTCGTGCTGGTGGCGCTCTCGTAGTAGCGCTGATCGTCATCTCTCTCACCGGCGCAGCGTCGCACCTGACCTGGCTGGACCCACCGTCACTGCAACCTAGCGCCGACTACCGCGCAGATCTGTACCGCAAGGCCAACATCTGCCAGGTGCGTCTCAGTGATGCCGCCGGAATCTCGAAGCTGGCAGCTCCTGAAGATCCGACCTGGCAGCAAGAGCAGTGGCAGGGACTCG
>CAZEIY010000313.1:0-5314 GCA_964512375.1 uncultured Rickettsiales bacterium
CCATCCACACACCAACGAAGGAGCCGCCAGAGACGACAACACGGTCCAAAGTGACTTCTTCATTGCTCTGCTCGATAAAGATACCGGTGCCATCAGACTCATACTGCTCTGCGCTCGGAGGTCGATTGATCGAGGTGACCGCGGTGTCGACCACCGCAAGACTCGAAGACAACGACCGGATCCCGAAGGAACCGACGGCACCAATACTGGAGTCAAGGACGGTCAGATCACTACCCGTCTGAGAGAGCACTCCAGTGCCCCCCGTCTCACTGGTGAAGCCAACGCAGTACACATAGGTCTCAGACATCACTACGGTCGAACCCGAAACCTCTACGCCTACCAGCCCATGGACACACTCACCGCTGGTACCTCGATCATCAAAACCGACCCTGAGATCATGGAGCAGAACGTCCGAGGCCTCGGTGACACGAAGTCCGCGAATCGTACCGGGCTCGTCGGACGGCGCCACGAGAGACAGCCCGCTGAGCTGGAGACTGCCAGTCACCTGATCGATCTCGACAATGGTGCCATCTCCCGCCCCGGTAACGAGAGTCTGCTCGGCATCCTCGCCACTAATCGTCAGCGCCTTGCGGATCTCGAGACTCTCGTCATAAGTGCCCGCTGAGACCATGATCGTGGCGCCCTCAGCGGCGGCATCAATAGCCTCCTGGATGGAATCGAAGACCATGCCACCAGGCTGAACGGTCACCCGACCAGTGACCTCTGGGCTGCTGTCGTCGTCATCATCTAGCGTAGGCCCACAGGCGCAAAGAGCGCAGGCTACTGCTACTAGAGCCGAGCGAAAAAGAGAGGTTCGGAGGTCCATTTTCAACTCCATGCAGCGTTTAGCATCTATCTATCGGACGTAGCCTCGCAACTGCTCCACCGTGAGGCTCGCCAGTATATAGCCGCAATACGATACGTCTCGTATTCATTGACGAGCGCTCCCTGCGCGGGGTTAAGATGCTCCGCCCTGATACCAACATGCATGACAGAGGCCAGGGCAACAGGGGCATCGATGCCCGACCCCTTGCTATCCACCCAGTGTCGGAGCCCACCTTGAGCCCTCAAGCCGATTCAGTTCACCAGCAAAAGCAAGACCGACTCGATGACCTGCTACGCCGTGCTGAGGCCGGTGGAGGATCTGCGCGAGTCGAGCGCCAACACGCAGCGGGGAAGCTCTGTGCTCGCGAACGAATCGACCTCTTGCTCGATCCTGGCAGCTTCGTCGAGTTGGATGCCCTGGCTATGCACCAATGCCGCGACTTCGGCATGGACAAACAACGTATTCCCGGTGACGGCGTCGTAACCGGACACGGACTCATCGAGGGACGTACCGTCTTCGTCTACGCCCAGGACTTCACAGTCTTCGGTGGATCTCTATCGGGTGCTTATGCCCGCAAGATCTGCAAGATCATGGACCTGGCCATGGAAAATGGCGCTCCCATCGTGGGGCTGAACGACTCGGGCGGTGCCCGCATCCAGGAGGGAGTGGTGAGCCTGGGTGGCTACGCCGACATCTTCTTGCGGAACACCCTTGCGAGCGGAGTAGTCCCTCAGATCTCCGCGATCATGGGTCCCTGCGCTGGCGGTGCTGTCTACAGCCCAGCGATCACGGACTTCATTGCCATGGTCGAGGACAGCTCATACATGTTTGTCACTGGCCCCGAGGTCATCAAGACAGTGACCCACGAAGAGGTCGACAAGGAGAGCCTGGGTGGGGCCAGCGCCCACAGCAGAAAGAGCGGCGTCTGCCACTTCTCGACGCCAGACGAACCCACCTGCATCGCACTGCTTCGCGAACTCCTCTCGTTCATTCCATCCAATAATGTGGAGACCGCGCCAGTCCGAATGACGGACGACCCCTGGAACCGAAAGAACGACGAACTTACTTCTAAAGTACCAGCCAACCCGAACAAGCCATATGACATACGTGTGGTCATTGAGAGTCTTATTGATGACCTGTACTTTTTTGAAGTCCATGAAAACTACGCTCAGAACATCGTCGTCGGATTTTCGCGCATCGATGGACACAGCGTGGGCATCATTGCCAACCAGCCGGGCCATCTCGCTGGCTGTCTGGACATCGAGGCCTCCATCAAGGGAGCCCGCTTCGTTCGCTTCTGTGATGCTTTCAACATTCCACTGCTGACCCTCGTGGATGTGCCTGGCTTCCTTCCCGGCACCCAACAGGAGTGGGGCGGAATCATCAAACATGGCGCCAAGCTGCTCTATGCCTTCGCTGAAGCCACCGTGCCGAAGGTGACGCTGATCACAAGGAAGGCCTATGGGGGCGCCTACGACGTGATGAGCAGCAAGCACATCCGCGCCGACGTGAACCTCGCCTGGCCGACGGCCGAGATCGCGGTGATGGGTGCCGAGGGCGCGGTCAACATCATCTTCCGCCAGCAACTCAAGGAGGCTGCTGACCCCGACAAGCGGCGAGTCGAACTGGTCGCCGAGTACGAGCAGACCTTCAACAACCCGTACAAAGCGGCTGAGCTCGGTTTCATCGACCGGGTCATCAATCCAGCCGATTCCCGCAAGGAACTCGTCTCCTCCTTCCGCATGCTACGAAACAAGCGCGCCACCAACCCGGCCCGCAAGCACGGCAACATCCCGCTCTAGGGAGACTGGGCGGGACAAGCTGTGGCGAAGAAGGCAGCAAGAAAGAACAGCGACACCCTACTGGGCAAGCTGCGTGAGGAAGGGGAGACGAGTGCTACCCGAGCGCTTGCTCGGCTCATCGTCGATGAGCACCTGCATAAGCCCCTGAGCGAGTTGATTCAGACCGAGCAAAGCAGCGCGGCGCTTCATGAGGTGCTCTGCTCCTGGCAGCAGAGTGATCTCGCCCACGAGAGCATCCGTAGGGGCTGGGACGGGCTGATCTCGTGGCTTGAGGAACAACACGAGCCCATCGGTGCTGTGCTTCCTGCCGAGATACTGGAAGGAGCCAGCCAGCTGGCCGCGCAACCCTTCGGACTGAATCGCGAGCTCTTATTGGCGATGCTCGATCGTCCCGCGTTCCGCAAGCTGATTCGAGAACTCCTGGTCGACACCCTGGTCAGCTTCGGCAAGAAGCTACGCAATCCAGTGGCCGATAGCCGTCTGGGCAAGGGCCTCAGTGGCATCGGCAGAATGGCCAGGGGTCGTGGCAGCGGTGTGCGAGGCCTGGCTGGTGATCTTGTTGGAGCAGTCGGCGAAGAAGTCGAACGTCAACTGGAGGGCCGAGCCACGGACTTCGCGGATGGCGCGCTTTCTCAAATCCTGCACAAGCTTGCCGACTACCTATGCGAACCCGCTAGAGCTGCAGACCAGGCTGCCCTGCGTGCAGCTCTACTCGACGGACTCTGGGAATTAAGTGGGGCTCAGTTGGCCGCAGAGATGTCGCAAGGTGACATCGATGCCAGCACGGACGTAATTCGCCGCAGCCTCGGCGCCTGGCTGCAGCGTCCCGGAGCACGCAAGGATCTCGACGATTGGCTAAGTGGGCTCCTCTCGGGCAGCGAGTTCGACAGCCTCGCCGAGCTCCTCACCACACTGGGCTTACTCGAGTCTATTCGCGAGCACGCCATCGCCGAAACCGAACGAAACCTACGGATGATCATCGGAGGTGAGGCCTTCCCACTCTGGATCAGCGAAGTCGCACCGAGCTGAAGGCAGACGCCATTGGGGGAGCGGACCAGTACGCTCAGTCGGACTCCTCCTGGTCGTCTTCACCGGGTGTCTTTCGCTGCCGGGTAGCTTTCGAGTCCAGCGTTTGGAGCTTTCGTAGCGTATCGCCGGCCTGGCTATATCCCCCCTGATCGCCCTCGGACCCCCCACCTCCTCCAGCCAGAGCGTGCGCTGTCACACAGTTACGACCTCCCGACTTGGACTCGTAGAGGGCCGCATCCGCCCGAGCTATGACCGCCTCGGCGCCCTCGCCAGTCTCCGCCTCGAACTCAGCAAGACCGAAGCTCATGGTGACGTGGATCGTCTCGTCCTTGGAAACCGGAATCTCGGTTGACTCAATCACAGCACGCAGGCGCTCGGCCGCAACCACACCCGAACTGAGACGTGTCTCGGGAAGAACGAGCAGAAACTCCTCACCTCCATAGCGACCAGCAACGTCGACCTCAACACGAAGCTGGGCGTTGATAATCTCCGCAACCCGCACCAGAACGGCGTCCCCTGCTGGGTGTCCCCAAGTGTCGTTGACTCTCTTGAAGTGATCGATGTCGCACATCACCACCGAGAGGTGATTGGAATAGCGCCTGGCGCGGCGAAGCTCTTCACGAAGCCGATGGAGGGTGAAGCGGCGCACGTACAGACCTGTCAGGCCATCCGTGATCGCGGCCTCGTAGAGCCGCGCTCGAGCGATCGCCACGGCGGCCTGGTCTGCGAGTGCCCCCAGAATCTCCTCGTCTTCGGAGCCGAAGTCACCGTCGTCGATTCTGTTCGTGATGTTGATCACGCCGATGGTCTCATCATCGACGCTCAGTGGCACACACAGGATCGACTGAGTGTGAGAGTGCTCCGCATCAGTGAAGCTCCCCTCGTTCTCGGTGTTATTGACCCGAAGCAACTCACCGGTCTCGAGGACCCAGCCAGCAACCCCTTCTCCCCGCTTGAAGCGGCGGCACTCAATCTCGCCGTCATTGATCTTTCGCTCGATCTCTTTATCGGGAAGCCCAAAGACCACCCGCACGACCAGCTCCTCATCACGGTCATCGAGCAGCATCAGTGAACCCTTTTCGGCATCCACCGCGGCAATGGCGCGCTCGAGAATCAGACGCAGCAGCCTGGTCAAGTCCGAGACCGCTCCAAGAGCGCGGGTAACGTCGAAGAGCAACGAGAGTTGGTGGAGAGAACGGTCCAACTTCGAGCGAGCTACAGCGATGCGTTGGTACAGCCTCGCCGTGTTAATGGCCACCCCCGCCTGCGAAGCCAGAGAGCCGAGGAATCCGAATTGATCTTCCGAAACAGGCTGTCCGCGACGATTCAGCCCGATCGAGAGCACCCCTATGACCTCGCCAGGCATCACCAGTGGGATCCATATCTGTCCCCCGAGACGCTCTAGACCATTGGTCCCAAAGATCTCCGGAAATCGCGGCGCACCGCGAAGATCGACCACTGAAAACGGCTCGCCGGCCACTAGCAGGCGCCAGAAGATGCCGTCTTCGGCCGGAAAGGAAATGTCGAGAACGTCATCGGGTAGCCCCTCGGCAAGGGTCACCTTGAGGCAGCAGGCGTCTGCATCGTGAAGAAGAATGGCCATCTTATCGACACGAGTGCGCTCTTTGCACATGGCAATCAACAGACGACACAGGGC
>CAZEIY010000314.1:0-3499 GCA_964512375.1 uncultured Rickettsiales bacterium
TCGTGCCATTGAGCGGGGAGAGGTTGCTGTCGCATATCTCGAGAGCATGATGGACGACCTGGATAATTTGCCTGATGGCTTCCAACAAGAACGTGAGAATGCGAGCTCACGGATAAGCGAAGCGAGTGGTCTGGCAGGTCAGATCGTGGCGCGCCTGCGGCAGAGTATGCGCCGCGCGAGCAGCCAGCAGTCCAGGGCAGGGAGAGCTGGCGAAGGGACGCGAGCCAACCAGGACCGGCTGCGGGGAGACGTCGGGAGGTTGCGCGCACGGCTTGAGAACAGATCGGGTCTGGGTGGTGGAGCGTACAATCCCATCGCTGGGCGGGAGAGCCTGGAGGCTGCGGGCCAATTGATGGGTGGGGCCTCGTCAGGACTGAGCCAGGGACGACTCGGCCAGGCAATGCGGGCGGAACAGGGCGCGCTCGAGCAGCTAAAGAGTTTCAGGGAGTCGCTGGAGGCTTCTCAGCAGGCGATGCAGTCATCTGGCGGCATGGGTGCTGGGATTATGGCGCGCCGTGGTGGTCAACGCGGTCAGGGCGACCCATGGCAGCGCCTGGAGGGGCTCAATGGTGACTCGAGCGGCGGCGAAGTGGAGCTCCCTGATCCTGCCGACTTCGTGACTCCGGAAGCCTTCCGCTCCCTCGTCCAGGAGGGCGCTCTCGGTGATGCTCCGAGCCGCTATCGTCCGATGAACAGCAGCTATTACGAGGAGCTGCTCCGGTGATGTTTCGACGCTTCTTGCTGCTCTTGTCGCTCTGGTCGCTGGCTGTCCCGTCTTCAGCCGTGGCCGCAAGGGACGGTGAGGCGGTGATTGATCTGCTCGATCAAACACGAATTGAAGAAGCAAGGGAACTGGCGGTTGATCTGAAGGATACCGACCCGTGGAGGCCTCTGGCGCAGGCCTACCTTCTCTTTTTTCAGGGTGAGTACGGAGCGGCTCGAAAGAAGTTGCCCGCCCCAGGAGCCTTTGCTGAAGGCGAGAAGAGGCTGCCTCGCCTGCGGTCACAGATTGAGCAGAGTTGGCATGCGACTCTCGGAATGCTCAGTCGCCCAGAGGGCAACTTCATTTATCGCTTTGCGCCAGGAGCAGATGCCCTGCTCCCAGAGTATGCAGGGCAGGCTCTTGAGGGGCAGCGCCGGGCAATGGAAGAGTTGTTGGGTGTCGCTCCGACCCCAGTTCTGGTGGAGTTCTTTCCTGACGTAGAGCGCTTCGTCCAGGCCTCTGGTCTGCCGCGCGAGTGGGTTGAGACCACTCACACAGTCGCGATCGCGAAGTGGGACCGGATGTTGGTGCTCTCTCCAATGAACAGGGCTCATGGCTATCCGTGGCTCGATACATTGGCTCATGAGTACGTGCACCTGGCTCTCTCGAGAGCAAGCGCTGACGGCGCGCCCGTGTGGTTCCATGAGGGTTCGGCGAAGCTCCTTGAGGGGCGCTGGCGAGGGGCGACTCTCGGGTCGAAATTCCTCGGTCCCTGGGCCGAGAGCCTGCTGGTAAGAGCCCTCGAGGAGGACGTTCTCGTCAGCTTCGAGCAGATGCATCCCTCGATGGCCGCGTTGCCCTCTAGCGAGATGGCGGCCCTCGCGTTTGCCCAGGTTGCCTGCGCCCTCGACTTTGTCTTCTCGCGGGTGGGGGATGGTGGCTATCGGAAGGTGGTTGAGAGTCTTGCGCGCGGAGAAGACGTGATGCCGGCGATGAGTGCCGTCTTGGGTCTTCCAGCCGGACGCTTCGAGGAACAATACCAGGAGCACCTGCGTGGCTTGCCGTTGCAAAAGCGAGCGCAGGTTCAGGGCTTTGACTTAGAACTTGAGGCCGGCGCCGCGAGCGTTGGGGATGAGAAGTCCAGGGAGCTGGATCCGGTGCTCTTCGAACACCAGAAAATGCAGCAACACGCGCGGCTTGGCGACATGTTGCGGCTTCGTGGGCACCGAGAGGCCGCCCTTGTCGAGTACTCCCGCGCTGAACACGCTGAGCCGTATCATTCGCCGGCGCTTGCCAACAAGCAGGCTCGCACGCTGAGAGCCCTGGGGCGGGTTGATCAGGCGAGGCTCCTTCTTGAAGAGAGTGTCATGCTGTATCCAGAGTTCACGCCGACGACTACACTCCTCGCGGAACTGGCAGCAGCGAAGGGTGACGTAGCCCGTGCCCGTGCTCTGTATCAGCACTCCATTGCGCTCAATCCCTTCGACCCAGCGGTGCATCGGCAACTCGCTACCTTGTTGAAGGAGTCCGGCGACGATGGGGCAGCGGCTACTGAAGCTCGAGTGTTGCGAATCCTGGGAGACTGGCTGGGACCCTGAGGGTCTCGAGGAGACGTTGATGAGTAAGGAAGTAACAAGCGCCCCGGTCCTCCTCCAGCGAACTGTTGAGGACGCTCAGCCGGTCTCCGCTGGGGAAGGGAATTCCTCTTCCGCTGATGCGGTGCGTGTGGCCTGTGAGAAGCTGCGAAGTGAACTTGCACGAGTCATCGTGGGTCAGGAGGAGGTGGTCGATCTCCTGCTGATCGCTCTTCTTGCTCGTGGCCATGCTCTCTTTGAAGGGGTCCCTGGTCTCGCCAAGACGTTGCTCATTCGCTCTCTGGCTGCGGCGAGTTCGTGCAGCTTCTCGCGTATCCAGTTTACTCCTGACCTGCTGCCATCAGACATCACAGGCACCGAGGTGTTTCAGGATGACCCGGCAAGTGGTCGTCGCCAGAGCACCTTTGTGAGGGGGCCGGTCTTCGCGAACCTCGTCCTGGCCGACGAGATCAATCGAACCCCCCCAAAGACGCAGGCTGCGCTGCTCGAGGCGATGCAGGAGAGAGAGGTCACGGTGATGGGCCGAACCATGGCGCTGCCGCAGCCATTTGCTGTCTTCGCGACTCAGAATCCGATCGAACATGAGGGCACTTATCCTTTGCCTGAGGCTCAGCTGGATCGCTTCATGTTCCAGGTCGAGGTGTCCTACCCAAAGGTGGATCAGGAACTGGAGATAGTGGAGCGCACCACTCGCGAGGACAGCGTTCAGTTGAACCCTCAACTCAGCGCTGAAGAGCTTGTTGGTCTTCAGGATCTCGTGCGTACGGTGCCAGCCGGACGGGAAATGGTGGCTCTCGCCGTAGAACTTGTTCGTGCGAGCAGGCCAGGGCCCGACGCACCAGACTTCGTGAATCGATGGATCGCGTGGGGAGCGGGGCCGCGTGCGAGCCAATTCCTGGTGCTCGGCGCAAAAGCTCGAGCGCTCATGGATGGGCGATTTGCAGTCAGCCGGGAGGACATAACGTCGCTTGCAAGGCCGGTGCTGTCTCATAGGATACTGCGCAACTTCAAAGCGGAGGCTGAGGGTGTGACGACGGCTAGCCTCGTAGAGCAACTGCTCAGTTCAGTAGACCGTCCTGCGGAGTTGTAGCAGCGACGATGAGCGCTCTACCTCCCCAGTTGCTCGAGCAGGTGCGCGGCCTGGCAGCCCTGGCGATCAGGCCCGTGCGTGGTGGGAGCGCGGGACATCAACGCTCCAAGC
>CAZEIY010000314.1:3509-5304 GCA_964512375.1 uncultured Rickettsiales bacterium
TGAGCACCGTGAGTATGTGCCAGGTGATGACCTGCGCTTCCTAGACTGGAGGGCGCTGGAACGAACCGGTCAATACCTGGTCAAGCGCTATCACACAGACCGCCGCTGCGACGTGCAGTTGGTCCTTGACCGCAGTGCGTCGATGGCGTTTGGCACGACTGCGGAGCTGCCAGAGGCTGAGTGGGGGCCCTGGCCGCAGAGCAAGTGGCAGGTTGCTCATATGCTGGCGCTTGCCTTGTCACAGGTCTTTCTTCGCCAGGGGGATCGGGTGGGACTGAGCCTTGCAGATGGAACGGGACTGGTGTCAGAACCGCCGCGGGGCGGGCAGGGACGCCTGGCGACCCTGGCAACCAGCATGCTCGAGAAGCAGCCCCAGGGTAGGGCAGACCTTGGCGCGGCGCTCGCCCCAGTCGCTTCGCTGCGGTCGAAGCCGCTCGTTTTGCTTATCTCGGATCTGCTGGCCGAAGAAGACTGGCTGCCAACTCTGTCTCTACATGCGGCGCGCGGCTCCGAGACCTGGCTCTTGCATGTTGTCGATCCTGCCGAGGTGATTTTTCCTTTTGATGAGCCCACCTTGTTCAGTTGCCTCGAGGGGGGCGGGGAGATCAGTCTGAATCCACGCGAGTTGGCCCGACAGTATCGAGTCGAGTTTTCTTCATTTCTCGACCGGCAGCGGCGGGGATGCCTGGACGCAGGCATCAACTACCAACAGGTTCGTTGTGATCATGACCTGGTGCGGGTTCTCGCTCGTTTCCTCTCGGGCTGAGCTGTGGGACTCACTTTCGCCACTCCATGGATGCTCCTGGGCCTGGGGCTGCTCGCGCTACCGGTGTTGGCGCATCTAACGGGTTACCGACAGGTTCGACGCGTGGAATTTCCGACCCTACGTTTCCTTGTTGCTTCTCAGGTGAAGTCACGTGAACGGACGAGGCTGGAATCTCTGCTTCTGCTCCTGGTTCGCTTGCTCCTGGTCAGTGCTCTGGTTCTCTTGTTGTCGAGACCCAGCATGGAGTGGACGACGACGGGCCTGGCGGGCTTGGACCCAACCCGGCCGAGTGTCATTCTTGTAGACGTCTCGGCATCTGCAACCATTGAGACAAATGGCCGTCCACTCTTTGAGTTCCTTGTTCATGAGGCCAAGACCCTCCTCGATGGTCTCGAGGAGGGTACGCCCGCGGCGGTGGTCGCGTTCGATGACAGAACTCGAGCACTGGGACAGGGGCTGAGTTCCGATCGTTCGGGTCTGCGTCGCGACCTTGACGCCTTGAGACCTGGCGCCGGAGCATCCGATCTGGACCATGCCCTGCGTCGTGCGCGCTCGATGTTACGTGATCAAGGTCTCGGTAGCGCGTCCGTTTTCGTGCTCAGCGATGGTACTGCGAGCGAACTTCCAAGCGGTCTCGCTGAGGGTTGGCCGAAGGAATTCAGGGTGCACTACTACGATCTTCGCGGTGGCGTGCCACACAACCACTTCATTGATGAGGCGAGCGTTGTTCCTCCAGGGGCTCAGGGTTCAGGACTGCGTGTTGGTGTCGAAGCAGTCGCTGTAGGTGAGGCCGTAGATGCAGTGACTCCATTGACCTTGCGGCTCTCAGAAGGCATCGAGGTGCATCAGGATCTGCGCTTTATCGACGGCAAGGTGGACACGTCGTTTTCGCTTCCTATGGCGCCCTCTGGGGACCAGAAAGCAGTGCTCGAACTGGCTGCAGATGCTCTTCCAATTGATGACGTCTACCCATTCATCCTGCGTGGAGATAAGAGCATCGAGGTCCTGCTGGTCTCGGGAGAGGGGGGC
>CAZEIY010000315.1:0-5290 GCA_964512375.1 uncultured Rickettsiales bacterium
CTGGATCTGGGTGGCCGCCTGGATGATCGAGACGATGAGACCCACGGCCGTCGCCACGATGACGATCGGCGCTGAGATCCAGAGGATCGTCATGATGGCCTCTTGCGTTAGTGAGATAATGAATTCAGGATTCATTGGATATTCCTCAATTGAAGGACTGGACCATGGAACCCACCAGCAGGTTCCATCCATCGACGAATACAAAAAGAAGAAGCTTGAAGGGCAGTGAGATCACTACCGGAGGCAGCACCATCATGCCCATGGCCAGCAGCACGACGGACACCACGATGTCGATGATCAGGAAGGGGACATAGATCAAGAAGCCAATCTGAAAGGCGGTCTTGAGCTCCGAGATCATGAATGCGGGGACCAGCACCCGGGCGGGTACATCAGCCCTCGTCTTGGGGCGGTCGATCTTGCTCAGGCGCATGAACAAGCCGAGATCGTTCTCTCGGGTGTTGCGCAACATGAAGCGCTTCATAGGGACCATGGCGGCGTCCACCGCCTCGGCTTCGTTCATTGAGCCCTCCTGGTAGGGCTGTACGGCCACCTCGTTGACCTGCTCGAAAGTGGGCGCCATGACGTACCAGGTCAGGAAGAGAGCGAGGCCGAGCAGGATCTGGTTAGGTGGCGCCTGCTGAATCCCCAGCGCCTGGCGGGTCAGCGAGAAGACCACGATCATGCGGGTGAACGAGGTCATCGACAGCACGATGGCTGGTGCGACGGCAAGCATGGTCAGCACAACCAACAGCTTCACTGCCGTGGCAGACCCCTCAGCCCCTTCACCACCCAACGAGAGCTTCAACGCGGCCTCATTCTCACCCGCGGCAAGGGCCGTGTCGAGACCAAGGAGAGCGGGAACCACGATCGCAAGCAACGGCACCAGGGCAAGGAGGAGTGGTGCAAGCTCGGCCGCTCGTCCTGGCCAACGGCGGTTACGATAGATGACCGACTCACGAAGGCTGTGCGGGCTTCGGAAACCTCGGCGTGACGGAGCAGTTGCTTCCGTCTTCACCTCGGTGTCAACAGAGTAGACCCGTTCATTGGCCACCTGCTCTACCAGAGCGGCCGCCTGCGGGCTGGCGAAGAGCACGGCACGGTCCGACACCTCTTCGAGCTGCGAGATGAGAGGAGCGTGGTTGGCCGAAGGGCTCGGAAACAGGTCCAGCCCCAACGACGAGAAGACCTTCATGTCACGCTCAGGAACGCCAATACGGCCACCAGCACCCAGCCCTCGGAGCCCCAGCCAACGACGACGCATAGCCGTTCCCGACACCGGATGAAGGAGCAGGCCAACGAACACGAAGAGAGCCAGCGACCAAAGACCACCGAGGCGCGCCAGCGGATTGACGCTCGCGGACAGGAGTGTCGACTTTCCGACGGGATGAGCCGCGGCCTCCGAGGGGAGGGAGCGGGAGCGGGAGTGAAGGGACCCTGAACTCTCAGGACCCCACGAGAGGCCATCGTTCACAGAGCTCAAAACCGCTACAGAGCTGCTGTTGATCAGTTCCCCGGAGGGCGCCTGAGCGCTCGCCGGAGTGCTCATCAGGAGGCCCAGGGCCGTACAGATAATAGGTAGCTGAATCCGTGCCATCTTCGACTCCGCTCAAGGGCAGTAAGTGCCCAACACGAAGCAGTAGTCGCAAGAGGTATGCCAGCCCTTCCAAACTCAGCAAAATGGTGGGCGGCGTGTCCCTATCACTGGCGCCAGGCCAACAAGGTCTCCCCCAGACGCTGCGCGAAGGGAGGTGGCTGCCAGGATAGTTCCTGACGCGCACGCTTGCCGTCGTAGTCGAGGTGAACCCCATCGAGCATGGCAACCGAGTCTCGCAGCACCATCGGACCCTGCCCCAGCACCAACGCTACGAGGGGGCTGAATGGCTGACTGAGGCGAACCATCCAGGGAGGCAACCACCACCAGGGAGCGGAGTGGCCGGCCTGCTCCGCCACCTCAACAAGCACCTCCCCTAGAGAAGCGGTACGAGAGACAAGGATGTAATCCCGACCAGACGTCCCCCGCTCAAACGCTGCAAGGAGACCGGAAGCGACATCATCCACATGTACGAAGCCCATGCGCGAATCTCTGTAGACACCCACCTTGAGCCAACCCCGTACGGCGAAGTCAACGAAGCGACCAATGATTGAGCTGTCCCCAACGCCAAAAATACCGGTCGGAGAGACAATGACCGTTTCTATCCCCTCCCCTGCTGCCTGCAAGACCAACTCGTGGGCCTCACGCTTGGTCGCCGTATAGGCCAGGGCTGCGACGGAAGGAGCGTCGAAGTGCTCCTCGTCGCGAACCTCTGTGCCGCTGTCGCCGTAGCAGCCAACAGTCGAGCAGTGAACCAGGCGCGGCACACCCGCAGCCCGAGCAGCCTCGACCACTCGGCGAGTCCCCTCGACGTTGGTCGCCCGCATGGGCCCGACATCCCAGACACCAAATCGGTACAGGGCGGCGAGATGGAACACCACGTCGGCACCCCTCATCGAGGACGCCAACTGTGAAAGGGGCGTCGAGAGGTCCCCGAGCACCAGTTCCAATCCCGCCTTGCTCAGGGACTCTGCACGCTCAAGCCTGCGCACCAGCACCCGCACCCGCCAGCCCTCGGACTGCAGCAGAGAGACAAGCCTCTGGCCGACGAAGCCCGTCCCGCCCGTGACGAATGCAACTCGTGATTCGCTGCTATGCTTGCCAACCATGGGAACCATCAATATCCGTCAAGAGCATAGCCTCTCCATCGACGAGGCACGCAGCCGCCTCGCCTCCTTCGAATCTCAGATGAGTCAGTTCGGCGCGAAGCTGGTCTGGAAAGGCCCGCGAGCCGAGGTCAGCGGACTGGGAGTCAGCGGTAGCGCTGTCATTACCGAGGGACTGGTAGAACTCACTCTGAAGCTCGGTATGCTCGCACGCGCTGCCGGCGTCGACGAGGACCGCCTGAAGGGATCTATCTCGCGCCGACTGGCGGTGACGCTGAGTGAAGACGGGGACCAGGCAACCAGCTGAGTGAGAGCACCGTCGCGCCGAACATGCCCGGCGACAAAGGCACTCAATAGGCTGTCGTCCGAAAAATTGGCTGAAAGAGCGTCGTCTCCTGCGCGCAGCTTCCGCGAACCGAGCATTCTTCGCAGCGAGGTTCCCTGTCTTCAAGGCAGCGAGAGCGCCCGTTCGTGAAGAAGAAGCCATCGATGAGCGCCACGGAACATCCCGAGAGTTGTACGAGTTCTTCGATTGCGGCGAACGATGCGGCCCGGATCTCGCGCTCCTCCTCACAATCCACCCACTGCCGTCCCTCGAGCCGCCGACGCAGGTCCTCGTCGAGGATGCGAACACAACCCGTGCGCAGACAGCTGCGCATCAGATGATAGTCGACAATAGGTCGAATGTTCTGCGGGTCCCTCAGCTCCAGGAAACCCTCAGGTCGAGCCGCTAGCATCACCACCAGGAGGTTTGCCTTCTTGGCCATCGGGTCCTCGGCATAACCGGGCAACTGGCTCAGCTCCGCAAGCAGCGACGCGGCAGGCTCGGCGCTCTCCCTTACCTTCTCAAGAACCTCGACGAAGCCACGCGGATAGCGCTCCGCCAGAGCCGCACCGTAGGCCTGGTGAAGAGCCGTGTGCGACTCGATGTCAGGCAAAGGACAGCGGCCCTCCTCATCAAGGCACATCTGCTCGAGGAGGCGCGGCTCAGAGGCCATACGCTGGGGATCAAAGATGCTGGGATCGGCGCGCGATGCGCAGGTGAAGGCCTGCCAGATCCAGTCTGATCCCTTGAAACGGCGGCCCTGCCGGATCGCATACATGGGCCCTAGCCAACCCCGCTCGTCAGCATCCCAGAAACCGTATTGATGCAGGGTTGCCGCGGCCAGGTTCTCAAGCGCGAGTGGGTCGCCCTCCTCCGGAAAGGGGAAGCCACAAAAGTCGAGATCCGCCGACGAAGCCACCTCCGTAAGCTCGGTCGCCAAAGCAGCTACCCGCATAGAGTCGATCTGCACTCTTGGGCTCAGGTCCCGCTCGAGATGAACGAGGAGAGGCTGAGCGCCGTAGCCGGAGAGGACCTCAGCAGCGATGGCGAGTCCAGCCGCCACCGGGTCCGCCCCCGTGGCGACCGCGCCGAGAAAGGCGCCGCAGAAGGCATCGCCGGCGCCTGTGGCGTCGATGACCTCTCGCGCGGGAACCGGATATTGTTGCAGCTGCCCGTGGCTGAAGCAGCGAACCTCCCTGCTCCCATCGGTCACACAGAGCATCCCCTCCCAGGTAGAGGGAGGCCCCTCAGGAACAAGCAACTGAGCCTCTCGGCCGTTGCAGAAGAAGAAATCCGAGCGCAGCAACAGCTCGCCAACCAGCTCTGGCTGTCCCTCGACCATGCGCTGATAGGTCCCTGCGCTGACAAGACCGCGATAGCCGCGTGCACGCAGACCATCGAGGAACCTCAACTGCGCACGTGCATCGCCCGCCAGGGAGGCGAGATGAACGATGCGCACCCCATCGAGCCACTCTTCAGGGAAGTCCGCAGAGCAGACTTCGACCTCAAGGCCCGGGTCGAACTCACCGTAGCTGGCGTTGTGAGCTGCATCGTAGGCAATCCGAAAGGACGGCAGCGGACCCTCGCTCTGACACAATCCAGCTCGTTCGAGCCCACCGGGAGCGAAGGCACGGGCGACATCCCGGGGCAGCTCTCTGGGCACTCTTGCTACCAACCCCGCTCGCGCACCACACACCCTGGCAGCTACAGCGGTAATGAATGCCGCCCCCCCAACCGCTCTTTGCGCACCACGATCACTCAGCAGCACATCCGTGGAGGGGCAGCCGACAGCGACCACTTCAGGACAGAGAGCGCCCGGAGTCTCACGAAAGCTCAAAGGCGCAGGCCGAGTCCAAAGGTGCCATTCAGGTAGAAGGGCTTGCCCAACATTCCACCCTGGACGTCGAATGCGAGCATGAGACGCGTGCCCGGCGGCAGGATGTCACCACCAACACGCACTGCCCAACCTCCCAGGGGGCGGGCCTCCGCACCCTCCTGTCGATCGGCGGAGAGTCGACCGAGCGCGCCAAAGCGGAGCTGAAACTGCTCGTTCACAGAGAGCCGATACGAGATGCCCGCCGACGCTGCGGGCAGAGAGATCAGACCCGACGACTCCTCGGGACTCCCGGACCATTCCCCCCCAAAGTCAACACACAGCCCCCTCCAGAGATGGACTGTGACGTCCAGCGGCAGGTGCACGTAGCTGAACGGATGCACATACGGGTACCCCCCTGCCAGTCGCAGCCGAACCCGGTCCTCGAGCAGTGG
>CAZEIY010000316.1:0-5283 GCA_964512375.1 uncultured Rickettsiales bacterium
GCGCTGCAACGGATGGATCAAGGCACCTTGTAGCGAGGGGTTGACTGCCAGCCCCGCGGGTTGAGTTACTGCGAAGAGTTCTTCACACCTTGGCCGAATTAGCCGCGCAACCCCCTACGCAGTAGAATTCCTCTTCGCCGCAAGTCGTTGTATTCACTTCGTTTTATTTCGTATGCAGAGTTGGCACGGTCATTGCTTTGTAGGGGGGCAATTGCTGCACAAAAGCTGCGGAGGAAAAGAACATGAGCCGAAGCAATACCCGAAACGTCAGCCACAGCCCCTACGAGAATGGTTCTGACTGGCGTCGTGCGCGAAGCATCCTCGCGCGTTCCTTCTACAAGGAGCTCCGCTCCAACGGTCTCGGCGCACGCCAGATCGTCGAGCTCTCCAACGAACTCTTGCAGTTGGTCTCGACCGACGTCGAAGAAGGCAAGAGCAACTGGTAGAGGCTGCTTGTGCTCTAAGGTGAAGAGCAGCCCGGCTTCGGGCTGCTGCACGCCTCAGCCCTCAGGCTCCGCCGAGGGTATCCTGGATCGCCCCCACGTAGATTTCCTTGAGCCGCAGGAGTTCATTTCTGGCGAAGGACTCGACCATGCTCGCCATCATTCCCGGGGCGGGGATATTGGCCACCGTCTTCGCTTCGAAATGCAGAACTGTGCCGCCGTTGGCGGCCTCTTCGATTTGCCACGAACCGCTTGACTCCATGTCACCTGCTCTTGCGGCTGGGTACCACTCGACCCTCAGCCTGCTCGGGTCACACTGATAGATCGCCTGGTAGCGGGCACGCAGCTTGATCGGTCCGTATCCACGCTCAGCGAGCACCCAGCGCCAACAACCGCCGTCATCGACAGCAACCAGGGAATCGACGCCAGGGAAGTGCATTCCCGAGGCATATACATCCGACACCAGCGCGTACGCCTCGGCCGGGCCGACCTTCACCTCGAAGCGTTTACGAAAGGGAACTTCTACGACAACCATCGTCTCAAATCCTAGCTGGAAATCGCGCTCAAGGTGCAGGCACAAGCCTGCACCAGAGCATTCCAGACGAACTCAATTCCAATCGGTGGGTGTACACTATCGAGACGTGGACGATCTCCCGGCCGCGGAGAGCCCGAAAGTCCAGCCAATGCACTCTCGAACCCTTTCGATTCTGCTGCTCTTGCCGCTGTCCATGCTCTGCTCTGGATTCACCGGCGACATCGGCCCAGAGATGGAAGCCCAAACCTTTGTCGGAATCAGCACGATCAACACTTCGTTCGACTCCGACTCCATGGGCGAATTAGGTCTGCAGGCCCGCTACAAGTTCCGAAACATCCCCTACGACGATCTCTCGATCTGGATGCAGGTCGGCTTCTCATGGACCACCTTTCCTGAGGGTGGAGACATGGGCAACCAGTTGGTCAACCTGCAGTGGTTGGGTGGTATCCGCCGGAACTGGGGAGAGATCGGCGGGGGCTTCGTAATGTTTGGCGACACCACAGAGGTGGGACCGATGCTTCTCCTGCCTGCGTTTCATCTCGTGGTGGGTGAGCACGATCGGGTGCAGTTCTCCATGGGGGCGCTCGACGAAGTCCCTATGCTCACAGGCGGTGGAGCCCTGCACTGGGAAGGGATCTTCGCCATTCCCTTCGATAAGGTCTGGGCACCTCGAGTCAAAGTAGGCGGTCGTCTAAACCCCTATGCCGGCTTCGAGCGATTCCCCATCGAGTTCTATACCGGCATTGAGGCGCACCTTGGACGCCACTTCCGAGTGGGCATCGATGGCGCCATCGGAGATGGTGGCTCTGGCCTGACGGGCCCACCGAGCTTCGCTATCGCGCTCAAGGTTGGCGTTGCGGTCGGCAAGGGCACCCGCTCCGATCGCAAACCCAAGCCAGTCAACTAGCCGGGCAACGACGATCGCTCAGAGCCCCTCCTCCCTGTACAGCCTGGCAAAGGTTGTCCAGAAGCGATCCATCTCGCGCTCGCCAGCGAACAGGCCAGTCCCAGCAGCGCAGAGATCACGGCGATAGCCGCGGTCGATGATCGAGAGAGCCACGCCACCGCGCTCCTGACAACTACCGCTGAAGAGTCCCTCGAAGACCCCCGCGTAGGTCGCTATCGGATCCACATCTTCATCGGGTACCTGAGCGTAGGCCACGAGGCCACGCCCGCCGAGGAAGGTCCCGCCATCCCGAGGGGCGCGCTCAAAGAGGTGAACTGCTGCCGACTTCACGAAGGCCGGTAGGGACCCCTCGAACAGATCTCTCATTACATACGAGAGGAGGTCGTCGCCCACCTCCGCTTCAGCCATTCGTCTCTTGAAGCGGCGGTTGAAGCTGAGAGAAGACTCAGGACGGCCATCGCGAGTGTGGAAAGAGCACAGGATCGGTCTGGCTCGCCGCCTGGCGTTGCTCTTGAAAGGCCCACTACCTGGGATCTGAGGAACTACGAAGGTGAAGCCCTGAGAGCGGTAGTAGGGATCGCGATCAGCCATCGTCTGGTGCTGCGCGCAGCAGTAGGCATAGCAGGCCGAAGAGAGGGAGAAGGCACCCCGCTCCAGGGTAGCGAAGCGAAGGCTGGGAGCACGCAGCCCTCGCCCAGTCCACCTCCCGGGGTGCAGCCAGCTCCAGTGGCTCTCGGTAGCGAGTTGCTCAAGGGGCGCCGGTAGTTCCGTTCGGCAGGTCGAGCTGTCCCCGCTAGCAAGAAGGTGGGTGCCGTGGCCAGAAGACGCCAGCACATCTTCCGCCACAGACTCGACCGGTTCGCGGTCCCCCTGCTCGGCCGAAGACGACAAGTCCAGGAACAGATCCAACTCGCTCTCCAGCAGAGCAAACGGGGCAGCGTCCCGTGCAGAGAAGTCCTCACGACCATCCCATTCAGGGTCCTCAGCATCGAGCCCCAGTGCGAGACGCATTGCCCTCAGACGCCGTCGGAAGTCCACCCGCAAGCAGGCCAGACCGGGGCCCTCGAGCACAAAGTGGTGAGCAGCCAGCACACCCACCTGCCGCAGGGCACCTGCCCTGGACCAGCCCAACCACGGGCCCTCCAGCCCCCATCTGTGCAGGTGAACAGCTTCCCCCAGGGAAAGGGGAAGTAACGAGACAACCAGCCCAGCCCTCAGGCGCCGCAGCCTGAGGTGCCCTAGAGGCTGGGGATCGGTCTCAAAGGCATACAGGATTCGCTCGCGAAGTCTGCGCGGGTGCTCATCGCCGACCTCAATCAAGACGTACCAGGAGCCCAGCCTCACCGCGACGGGCGTACGTTCTGATCGCAGTCTCTCGCGACGTACCTGGAGACGATCCTTGCGCAGGAAACAGTCTAGATACTGCCCTGGATGACGATAACTATGATCACGAACAGCTTCCACTAACGCCAGGATCTCCACACACCGCTCGAGCAGAGGCTCTCTCTCAAGGCCCACGTCACCTGGCAGAGGCCAGACAACAAAGCCATCCGCTCCCGGTCCCTGTCGCAAAGAAAGAAGCTGCTCCCAGGATGAGGGGAGCTCCCTGTCAGGCTCTCCTCGCACGCGCCGGCGCAGAGCGCTGGCCAGTTGCAGACCAGAAGACACCACAAGGGGGGGGGCCGTCGGTGCCAGCTCCGCCATCGCCAGGAGGCGACGCGAGAACGAATCAGAGGGGCGAGCTGAGGGCATATCCTTGAAGGTAGCTGAGGATCGCCTGTTCCTCCACTGCGTTGAGGTGGGGAGCGGGGGTACGCTCGCTCGGATACACTGGCGCAGTGAGCTTGCGAAAAGCACTCTTTCAGGCTGCCTCCAGCGCGATTCGGCCCCCAGCATTGCTCGGGGCAGGCTCCGAGGCGCCGAGCTTCGACCTGGCTGACCACAAGGGTGGGCGAGTTCGTAGTGAGGACCTCAAGGGCAAGTCTCACTACCTGCTGGTGTTCTATCCGGGTGACGACACTCCCGGCTGCACGATGCAGCTTCAGAGCTTCGCAGAACTCGCTGATGAGTTCACCGAGCAGGACTGCAGGATCTTTGGCGTAAACGCTGCTGACGCAGCCTCACACTGCCGATTCGCCGAGTCGAAAGGACTGGGGATGTCTCTGCTCGTCGACGTCGGTCGAGAGCTGGCGATCGCGTACCAAACGGCACGACAGGGCGTACCAGTAACCTTCCGATCTGTGTTCCTAGTCGACAAGACTGGCATCGTGCGTAGCGCCATGAAGGACATGCCTGAGCCCCGCGCGATCCTTTCGGTGGTAACTCGCTCGAACGAGACCGGCTACAAGGGCAGCGGACGGAAGGGACGACGTCCCGTCCCACAAGTCTCATCCTATGGTTTACGCAAAGTGCTCTCGAACGAAAAGGACGCCAACGTCCTCGATATTCGTGAAGCGGTTGATTGGCGTGCTGGCCACATCCCCAGCGCGATCAACATCCCCATCGATGAGTTGCAAGAACGACTGGGCGAGCTGCCCGACCCCGCAAGAGCGTTGGTGATCTGCTGCACTCAGGGTCTTCGCGCGAGTGGTGCGGCACACATCCTGAAGGAGGCGGGGTGGCGCAAGCTCTACACCCTCACCGACGGCATGGAGGCGTACCGAGGCGACCTCGAATCCTCGGAGCTCACTTAGCTCGATGACCGAAATCCACCTGCCGGACAGGGCTCCGCATCAGCCCTTCACTGTGCAGGACGGCATCCATGTCCTTCCCCTGCGTACACCAACTCTTCCGCCCGCCACACATACCAATTGTGTCGTTCTGGGCGAAAGGAAGGTCGTCGTCGTAGACCCCGCCAGTCCCTACAGCGACGAACAGGAGAGATTGCTCTCCTGGCTCCGAGATACAGACCGTGAGGTGCTGGCCATCTGGTTGACCCACCACCACTCCGACCACGTGGGGGGGGCCAACGCCCTACGTGAAGCGACTAGTGCGCCCATCCTCGCTCATCCACTCACCGCCGAGCGGCTGGACGGCCAGGTGCGCATCGACGAGGCTCTCTACGAAGGTGACTGTGGTCAACTGGGCGCCCTTGAGTTCGAGGTACTGCACACTCCCGGCCACGCAAGGGGGCACCTCGCCTTCCGCGAAAAACAGACCCGGACCCTCATCGCCGGCGATCTGGTAGCCGGCCAGGGCACCATCATCATCGATCCTCCCGAAGGCAACATGGTCGATTACCTCTTGACCCTGGCTCGACTGGTGCAACAGGGGATTGGAGGGCTCATTCCCGCCCACGGCCCCCTGCTCAACGATGGAGAGGCCGAGCTGCTCCGCTACATCGCACACCGCAAGGAGCGGGAAGAGCAGGTCATCGAGGGACTGCAGCAGAGCGTGGA
>CAZEIY010000317.1:0-3014 GCA_964512375.1 uncultured Rickettsiales bacterium
TCGCAGTCAGCGGCGTTGTCGGCATAACCCGTAGGCTGAGTGCATGAAGATATCGTCGTACTGAGCCTGCCATAACCATCGCCGTCCCCATCGACGTACCACAACGACGCATTTAGAGCCCCGGCCTCATCGACTCCACCGACGCAATTGTTGTCGAGCCCGTCGCACACTTCATAGGCGCCAGGATTCGTCGCTGAGTTGCCGTCATCGCAGTCCAAGCTGTTTGCTACATAGCCAGCAGGCTGAACGCAGACAGTAAGGGGCGTGCCTATATCGCCGTAGCCATCGGAATCGTTATCGGCATACCAGGTAGTCGCGACGGCCCCGCTACCGTCATCGATCTGACCATTGCAGTCATTATCGACCCCATCGCACAGCTCGGGCGCGCCCGGATAGCTGTTGGGATCCAGCTCGGCACAGTCATCAGAACTCGCTACGTAACCCACCGGGGCCGTACAAGCCTGCTGAGTCAACAAGAAGCCACCGTGAGTATCGCCATCGGCATCGAAATACCAGGTGCTGGCATCGCTAGCGCCCACATCAACGGTGCCATCACAGTCGTTATCGAAGCCATCGCAGATCTCAGTGGCGCCGGGGTAGGCAACCACCCCCGTCACCGGATCGTCGTCGCAGTCATCACAAGCGAGAGCGAGATCACCGTCGGCATCGATCTCGCCGCTGCCAGCGACGGTGCTGACATCACAGTCATTGTCGATGCCATCGCATAGCTCATCACTACCCGGAAAGATCAGAGCGTTGCTGTCGTCGCAGTCCTGACCGCACTCGGTGACGCCATCGCCATCATCATCAATCTCGTCGCTACCCGGACTGCCGTCACAATCATTGTCGTCGCCGTCGCACAACTCAGGCGCCAACGGATAGATAGCTGCATTGGTGTCATCGCAGTCATTGCTGCTGCCGGCATAGCCCTGCGGCATCGAACAGGACTGCTGCGTCAGCCACAGCCCCCCTACCCCGTCACCGTCATTATCGAGGTACCAGATCTGAGCTGCCGGGGCTTCGTCATCAACAGCCCCATCACAGTCATCATCGATGCCATTGCAAAGCTCTGTAACCCCTGGATACACGGTGCCATCAAGGTCATCGCAGTCGTCAGCATTATCTACATAGCCGGTCGGTGCCGAGCAGGCCTCTTCGCTGAGGAACTGGCCCCCGTAACCATCTGAGTCTGCATCCAAATGCCAGAGCGAGCCGTCGATGGGATCATCATCGACCACATCATTGCAGTCGTTATCCAGCCCATCGCACAGTTCTAGAGCCGAGGGATTAATCGTGGGATTGGCATCATCACAGTCGGTACCGCCAGCCGAACTGCCGATATAGCTATCACCATCTTCATCAGGTCCAGCCACTGTGTCGTCATCATCGCTTGCGGTGTCGTCATCGTCGCTTGCCGTGTCGTCGTCATCGCCTGCACTGTCGTCGTCATCACCTGTGGTGTCGTCATCGCCTGCGGTGTCGTCATCGCCTGCGGTGTCGTCATCGTCTCCTTGAGGACAAAACGGGCTTAGTCAACAGTCCTGATCATCACAGTCACTGAAACCATCGGAGTCGTTGTCGAGGCCATCGTCACATAAGGACTCACCGACGAGACCATCACCAGCAGGCAGCGACACGCAAACTCCATCGTTGCGCATGGCCTGCCCTTCCGGGCAAGTCTCGGCAAGAGAGCAACCTGATGAGAGCAGAAGCAGCACCATCACGAATGCACGATGGTCGAGAAAGATCATAGTCACCTCCGAACCTCAATAGTAGCTCAGGAACTGACCTCTGCCGGCAAGGCCACCAATGTGGGGTGTCTGGGGGCTATGCGCCAATCGGTGGGCGCGGCTCAGCGCGTGGCGGTGACCGGGAAGCTCTGGTTGGTGCAGTCGCCGCAGGAGCCGGTGAAGGTCGCGGTGAAGTCGGCGCTCAGGGTGTCGGGACCGGTGTAGCTGCCAGTGAGCGACCAGGTGGCCGTGCAGGCGCCGGGGTGGACCAGCGGATCGCTTGGACCGCAGTCGTTCTCGTCGAGGCTACCGTCCTCATCGAAGTCGTGGAGCACCGACGACGACTGGCAGCTCGAGAGCGCACACAGCGCAACAACCGGGGCAAGCAGGTACCACGACCTCATCATCATTTCCAAAACAGGGCGGTGTATAGGTTCGATTCTAGATCTTAAACCAACTCTACCGGGCCAGGAGCGACGCAGTACCCCATTGTTTCATCAAAATCCACTCCAATAACTGCCGAAGAAGGCTCTGGGGGCTATGCGCCAGAACCGTGTTCACCCGAACGCTCTACCCGGGCCAGTTATTGTCCCGCCGGTGAGTAACAGTGAGGGTGAGGACGATTCACAGTATGCCCATACACACACAGCCCCCTTCACCTCCTGCCCTACGTCAGGACTCTTCCCATTGGGAACCAAGCGCTGAGCCGGGGCTCCATGTTCGCATCCATCGCGGCACCCAGGAGATCGGAGGTACATGCATCGAGTTGAGCTGCGCGGGCAAGCACCTGGTGCTCGACCTCGGTCGCCCCCTAAGCGCTGATCGGGACGAGGTCGTACCGTTACCTCCTGTCCCAGGCCTCGCCAACGGCGATGACGAGAGTCTGCTCGGGGTGCTTATTTCGCACCCACACCAAGACCATTGGGGGCTACTCGATCAAGTTCCGCAGTCCGTCCCGGTCTATCTCGGACGAGATGCGTCGCGGATTCTTCAGCAAGCGACGTTCTTTGGTGGACTCGGCCTTGAGCGTGAGATTGCCGGACACTATGTGCATCGTGAGTCATTCACTCTCGGCCCGTTCGAGATCACTCCCTACCTCGTCGATCACAGCGCATACGACGCGTACGCACTGCTCATCGAAGCTGGCGGCAAGCGACTGTTTTACTCGGGGGACTTCCGGGCCCACGGCCACAAGAAGGTGCTCTTCACTCAACTGCTCGACGACCCCACTGAAGACATCGACGTGATGCTGATGGAAGGCACCCACGTTCGGCCAAATGTTCC
>CAZEIY010000317.1:3024-5276 GCA_964512375.1 uncultured Rickettsiales bacterium
CTGCTGCCGAACCCAAGAGATGGCTGAGTGAAGCCGCACTCATCGAGCCGATGACCAAGACATTCCAAGCCACCGACGGCCTGGCTCTTGTCGCTTTCTCTGCGCAGAACATCGACCGTCTGATCACCACCTATAAGGCTGCTCGCCTGGCAGGACGAGAGCTGGTGCTTGACCTGTACTCAGCCACCATCGCTCATGCGACAGACAACCCACTGGTCCCCCAAAATGGCTGGCCGGGCATCAGGGTCTGGCTGCCCCAGCGACAGCGGGTCCTTGTTAAGAACTCTGCTGAGTTCGAGAGGCTCGACCCCATCCGGCACACCCGCATCTTTCTCGACGAGATCGCCAGCAAGCCCCAGAAGTTCGTGCTGCTGTTTCGCAATTCAATGATTCGCGACCTGGAGCGGACTGGGGATCTGACAGGCGCATCCCTGACCTGGTCACTGTGGCCCGGCTACCTCGACCAGCCCTCTGGACAGTGGACTCGCCAGTTTCTCGAGCGCCACAAGATAGGGCTCGTTCATCATCACAGCTCTGGCCATGCCTACATTCCCGACCTGCAGCAGTTCGTGCGGGGGCTAGCACCCAGAGTCCTGGTCCCAGTCCATTCTTTCGCCCCTGGTAGATTTGGGGACTTGTTCGACAGCGTCGATCAGAAGCACGACGGCGAGTGGTGGGAGGTGAAATGAACGAGATCATGAGAACCCGCCCGCAGAAGGGCAACAGTGACCCAACTGTCCGCGGCTGGCTTCAGGATTTAAAGCTGTCCGAGGTCAAGCAATTCACAGGGGAGGTAGACGAGTTCGTCATGGCCAGAAGTGGAAGCCACAGCCTATCGGAACGCCTGGTCCGACTGGTGAGCGGAGAAAAGCTGCACAAGGACCTGGCGGGGGTGCCCACGGTAGTGATCGCCCAGGACTATCCCCAGCAAAGTTCCCATCCGGGTGACGCGCTGGTGGCTGCAGTGCGCTGGCTGCTCTTTGGGATGTCGAGCGAGTCGGCTCAAGGTGTCAGTCCGACACACCCAAATCGACTTGCCTTATTGCTCAGCACGGCCGAAAAGAAGCTATTGCCGAAAAAAACATTGACCCCCTTCGAGACGCTGGCACGAGCCCTAAACAGTGGCCCGACCCCTCTCCAAGTGGAACTTTGGGTGCAGATAGGAAAGGGGGCGAAGCCTCACTCCCACACAATCAGCGCCAATGCGTTCAAGTTCGGTAAACCTCCTGCAGGCGGACCCTACAGCGAGAGGGTGGAGGGCTGGGCAAAGGACCTGAAGGATCGTCCCACAAGACTGGCCCCATTGGCAGCAGACCTGGAAGAGAGAGTCAAAGACCCTTCCTTCCGCTGGTACCTCCCGTCCACGGGTAAGCGATGGTCTGGACGAGTTGAGGGTCTCGAGGTCTGCAAGCTGTCATCCAATGAACGCGGCTTCATCCTCACGGTCGGGAAGACCCCAAAGCCCGCAACGTCCCCAAAGAATCCAAGGCCGGCTCCTACGGCGCGGGAGATCTTCCTGGAACTGCTCAGGAAGAGCCTGGCCGCCAGGTCTCTACCCTTTAAAAAAAGAGAGAAGCTGGACGAAAAGGACGGGATCGACCTGGCCGCCGAAGTAATTCGAGAGGTCGTGACTGAGAGAAGCTCCGGGAAACTCGCTGGCGAAGATCGAGAGCACCGTCTTGAGGCCCAAATCCTCAGGCGCGCAGTCAAGCTTCAAGTAGGTTCGCAAGAGCTACTGCCGGTCGAGCTCAAACACCCTTTTCAGTTCCCGACCCTGTGGCACGACGGCGAACGCTCTCATGCCCGCTACCTGGACGCGCTCATGCGAATCGGCAGCACGCCGTGGGCAGTCGAGGTCAAGGTCAACACCAGCAGCGGGCCGGGCAGCTATTACTCCCACGGCATCACGCAGGCGGTGCTCTACCGGGAGTTCATCCGCGAAGCCGCCGGCGCCAAAGGCACACCATTCTTCGAGTGGTTCGCCAAAAGGAAGGGACTCAAGCCCGCGGACTGCCAGGGAATGCTCGTGATCGAGCCTATGCGAACTCGCCAAGGCGGCCCTCACCCCGAGCAACAACGCCGAACGGATGAACTTCGAGAGACCGCCCGCTGCTTTGGAATCGAGTTGCGCGAAGCCGTGGCAGTGCCCTGAATCATGCAGCCCGCCCACCCCCAGGTCTTTGACGTCAGCTGGAACCCGAGCACCGGTCGCTGGGAAGCGCACGGATTGCTCTGCTTTTGGGGTAGTGAAG
>CAZEIY010000318.1:0-3704 GCA_964512375.1 uncultured Rickettsiales bacterium
GTTGCCGTCAGCGCCGCGATATGAGGGCGAATGTCTCGAATCCGCTGCTCAAATTGTTCGTAGCTCATGCGCGGCGAGGCCGAGTCAATGACCGAAACGTTCGGGAATCCCTCACGACGCAGACACGCCGCCATCGTCGCGATGCCAAGGCTCAGATAGCGCCCCAACACCGCGGTCTTCTTGCGCGGCACGGGGTGAATGTTGATGTCCTGGTGCGGCTGGATGAAGCAGCAGCGCGGACTGTCGTGCTCGTAGCCGCTGCGGGCAGATGACATTAGGACTCCAGCCCCCAATGTAGCGGCTCGGCGACGGCGGGGTCGAGGTCTTCTCAATGAGCTGGCCCAGCACGAACCCGGGTCAGGACTCAGCCGAACAGGACCCCTGAGGCCTCCTTGAGCACATCGGACAGGCAGCCCTCTGCAAAGGGAGAGCGCAGACCAGCGGCGGCGACCAGCTGCTGGAAAGGAGCCGTTCCGCCCAGACCGCACAGGGTGTGATAGCGCGCCATCGTCTCATCACGGTCCTGTCGCGCCGCCAGCCAGAACTGCAGAGCGCAGGTCTGAGCGAGTGTGTAGTCGATGTAATAGAAGGGCCGATGGTAGATGTGCCCCTGCCCCTGCCAGCGGCCGCCGCGGGCCGGATAGGGCAAGCAGTCCCAGTCCAACTCTGGCTGGTAGCGCCGCTCCAGATCGTGCCAGATCGAGTGGCGCTCAGCCGGACTCGCCTCAGGGTTCTCGTAGATACGGTGCTGAAACTCATCGACAGCCACCCCATACGGCAGGAACGCCAGGGCGCCGGCGAGATGAGTCCAGCAGAAGCGCTCAGCGTCCTGCTTAAAGAAGTGATCCATGTAGGGCCAGGCGAGAAACTCCAAGCTCATGGAGTGGATCTCAGCGCTCTCGAAGGTAGGCCACAGGTAGTCACTGATAGAAGCTGAGCGGCTCGACCAGACCTGGAAGGCGTGACCACACTCATGGGTGAAGACCTTCACGTCCTGAGCGGTGCCATTGAAGTTGGCAAAGATGAAGGGCACGTCGAAGTCGGGGAAGAAGGTGCAGTAGCCCCCGCCAGCCTTGCCTTCACGAGACTTGAGCTGCAGCAGGCCCGAGTCACGCATCATCGCGAAGAACGTGGAGAAGCGCGGACCCAGCTTCTCGAACATCTCAGTCGCTCGCTCCATCATCCAGTCGTGATCACCGGCGGGGCGGGGGTTGCCCGCACCGTCGTAGGTAGCCATGTCCCAGGCCTTCAGTGAACCGACCCCGAGGCGATCTGCCTGCAGAGTCCTCAGCCGGCTGACGACAGGCACGACCTCGCTGAGCACCTGCGAGCGAAAGACGCTGACATCATTGAGGTCGTAGTCGACTCGCTGCATGCGCTGGTAGCCGAGCTCGATGTAGTTCTCGTAGCCCAGCTTGCGAGCCATAGAGGTGCGGAGCTTCACCAGATCGTCGTAGATCTCGTCCAGTTGCTCTCCGTGAGCATCGAACCAGGCCCACTTCACCGTAGTCGCCTCACGACGAATGCTTCGGTTGGGGTCGAGGGTGTAGCGCGGAATCGAGCTGAGGTTCAGTGTCTCACCACGGAAGTCGAGCTTCGCGCTAGCCAGAAGTTCTGTGTAGCGATTGATCAGCTTGGACTCAGTGACCAGATCCTCGGTGATCGCTGGATCGAAGGACGCCAGATCCGAGCGCCACAGAGCGCCCAGATGCTCTCCGTAGTTCTCCTCGAGCGCGTCGCCGTGAGCCGCATCGAGCAGCATCCTTTTGACCTGAACGTCCAGGGCTTCAATCTGCGGGGAGAGTTCATCAACCAGGCTCTTCGCTGCCTTGGCCTCCTCGTCCCGGGTGTCGAGAGTAAAATGTACGTGGGCAAGCGAACCCCAGGTGTAGATCTGCCGACGCAAGGCATCCCAACGGGCGATAGCATCTGAGCTGACGCCGTCCTCGAGCTCGGCGAAGAGCTCCTGGTACTGGCTCTGCAGTACTGCGAGCTCAGGGGTTGCAGCAGACATCTGGCTAAAGTGGGTCATCGGTGCGTACCTCCGCGCACTCCGATAGCATCTCAACTCCGCCGCATCCACCCCACTTCGATGAAATGGCCGAGTTGAGCAAGACAAGACCCCATTTGCTGCTCCCCGTGCTGCTGTTCGCCGTGCTGAGCACGATCGTGTTGATGCGTCTGCATGACCAGCCGATGCAACCCTACGGCACGGATGCCGCGCACTACATCGAACACACCGCGCGCCTCGACCTGGTCAAGACCCTCAGGGATGTCGACTTCGGGGCTCACAGTTCCGACTCGACACGCTCGCTCATCGAAGATCTGGATGGCTCCTTCCCGCCGCTCCTTCATCTGATCACAGCCGCCATAGGAGGGCTCTCCTCCCACAGTACCGATGGCGTTTTATGGACCGGTCTGCTCTGGCTGGGCCTGCTCGCTGCGAGCATCGCGGGGATCGCTCGAGTGCTGTCGGGATCGGCACCCATTGCAGCCGCGGCATTCTGTGCCACAGCCCTGCTGCCTGCAGCCCACGCCAGCGCGACGCGCTACTACTACGACCTGCCCATGACGACGCTCTTGTGGCTCATGGTCTTCTCGTTGCTGGCTCTTCGGAAGCGGCCCCTCGTCGCGGCCCTGCTGACAGGCAGCCTCCTGTTCGCCGCCTGCATCACCAAGTGGACTGCCCTACCCTTCGGATTGCTGATGCTGGCTGGGGCTGGCCTGTGCACTATCGAGACTCGACCATCCACCCCCGCGGTCGGACGCTGGGGCCGAATCGTTGCGCCCATCGGCGCCGCTGCAATTGCAGGTGTCGCTACCCTGATCTTTCTGGACCTCGCCGGTAACCACGACTCGTTCACTGCCATGCTCGGAGACATCGGCGAACGCGGCGAGATCTGGGGGCCCCAAGGCGTCGATAGCGGGCGATTCGCAGCGGCAAGCGACCACATCTTCCGAGACCTTCAGCCACTCTCGGCTCAGCGCCTGCGCTTCTATGCCGTGCGCATCGTCACCTCTGTTTTCTCCCCGGGCCTGCTCCTGCTTCTGCTCTCAATGAGCGCACTGTGGGCGATCCGGTCGCGCAGTGGCTGGCCGCTCATCATGATCACAATCCTGGGTCAGGGGGCCTTCCTGCTGCTGCGTATTCCCCCTACGGACGAGCGCTTCGTCCTGACCATGGCGCCTGCGCTGACCCTGGCCGCTGCCCTGGGCTGGGGAGAACTCCCCGCTCGCGCACGCAGCCCTGTCGCTGCGGTGTTCATCGTGCTGTCCCTCGCCGTCGCAGCGGACTTTCACCTACGGCCCGGGGATGACCAGAGCGGACCGAAGCGCGCCCTCGGCGAAGAGGGCCTCAGCGATCTGATGTTGTGGGGTCTCAACGACTCCTCGGATCAACGAGGATGGGCACGACACGACCAACAACGAGACAATCGAGATGACGCCAGAGACCAACTCTGGGCTGAGCTTGCCGCTTGCGATACAGATGTCTTCAAGCTGGCAGCGGAGCGATCACTCGTAGGCGATCGGGGTGCCCGTGGCGACCTGTACTGGCTGCGCTATCGCAGCCGACTGAGCGAGCTCGAAGAAGGCGGCAGAACTCGACGAGTACTGTTGAGCTGCGACGAAGCCAACGGAGACGAAAGGCAGCTGGCTCTCTCTGCAGTCCGACCGTCTACGGAGCCGCGCCGGCCGCGCTGCAT
>CAZEIY010000318.1:3714-5255 GCA_964512375.1 uncultured Rickettsiales bacterium
AAGGTCTGGTTCCGATCGGTCACAGCGACCGGAAGGTAGCCCTCTGGTCGCCGCACGGAAGCAAGCAGTGTCCCGGCTTGAAATGAGCGCACGATCCCGTATCCTCTGCTCCTTCAAATCACACACGCGCGTCGATCGATCGACGCGAGAGACTCAAGAATCCTCCCAAAGGAGTAGGACACCATGGCCAACCTGAACGGCACCGACACCCACGCAAACCTCAAAGCAGCCTTCGCGGGCGAGAGCCAGGCAAACCGCCGCTACCTCTGGATGGCGAAGGTCGCTGACATCGAGGGATATCCCCAGATCGCCGGCAACTTCCGTGAGACCGCCGAGGGCGAGACCGGCCACGCGCACGGTCACCTCGACTACCTCAAGCAGGTCGGAGATCCGGCAACAGGCCTTCCGATCGGCGACACGGCGGAGAACCTTGCCGCCGCAGTGGCCGGTGAGACCCACGAGTACACCGACATGTACCCCGGCTTCGCTTCTACGGCCCGCGCTGAGGGCTTCGGTGAGATCGCTGACTGGTTCGAGACGCTGGCCAAGGCTGAGAAGTCCCACGCCAACCGTTTCCAGGGGCTGCTCGACGATATCTCGTAAGCAAGAGTCTATTGCTTTGGGGGGGGTGCGCGACGTATCAGTCTCGCGCCCCCTTCTCATTGTAGGAACCTTCTTCACCGGACAAGTCCATGTCAGCGAGTAAGCCGGTCTCGTATCTTCCAACCGAGGGGATCTGCTACGACCCGAGCGAAGAAAAATACTGGGATCAGGATGCCCTCGGTGACGAACTCACCCGGGTGTTCGAGGTCTGTCACGGCTGCCGCATGTGCTTCAAGTACTGCGACAGCTTCCCTTCGCTCTTCAGCTTCATCGACGACCACCACGACGGAGACGTAGAGAAGGTCACCGACGAGCAGACCCGCGTAGTCATGGACCAGTGCTTCCAGTGCAAGCTGTGCGAAGTCCAGTGTCCCTACACCCCACGCGACAAGCATGAGTTTCAGTTGGACTTTCCCAAGCTGGTGCACCGCTACCAGGCGATACGTGCTCGCGACGAGGGCATTCCAATGCGCCGCAAGGTTCTCGGTGATCCCGACCTCGCTGGAAAGGCGGCCCGCCTCAGCCTCGGCCTGGCCAATGTGATGAACCGCAACGGACTGCATCGCTGGTTCATGGAGAAGGTACTCGGCGTGCACCGCGACAAGCTGCTACCAGACTTCGCCTCCTCGACCTTTGGCTCCTGGGCGAGCAAGCAGAAGCTGGTGCGCGACGAGCCCGGCGGCGAGGCGGTTCTTTTTCCGACCTGCTACGTCGAAAACAACGAGCCGCACGTGGGACGCGACACCATCGAGGTCATGCAGCACAACAGCGTCGACATCAGCTGTCCTAAGGGACTGGAGTGTTGCGGGATGCCTGCCTGGGAACACGGCGATCTTGAGACCCTACGCGACCGCGCCCACAAGAACCTCGATGTCCTCATGCCCCATGTGGAACAGGGTGCCAAGGTCGTCGTCATCAACCCCACGTGCTCGATGATG
>CAZEIY010000319.1:0-5244 GCA_964512375.1 uncultured Rickettsiales bacterium
TACATCTCGACCACTACCGCTCGTACGGGTCAGGACGGTACCTTCTGCCTTGAAGTGAAGAACGGTGAGACGGTGTGGGCCGAGATTTCGTACAGCATTGCCGGTCAAACCGCGACGCAGCGTACCGATCCGGTGACCATCTCTCCGGGAACCGCCAGTTGCAGCATCGGTGTAGGCACCTGTGATGATCTCGGTGAGATCCCCGTAGACATCCAGACCTGCGTTTCTGGAATCGTGGTTGATGGTAATGGCGCTCCTCGCGAGGGTGTGCAGGTTGTCAGCCCGCAAGGCGGAGTGGGCACTACCGATGCGTTCGGCTCTTTCTGCCTGACGGTCCCGGTCTTCCAGACCACGGATGTCTACGTACTGACTGAGCAGGATGCCGAGCTCGCCTACAGGCCGGTTCGTCTCTACGCCCAGCCCGGACTGCCCAACTGCCAGAGTGGTTGCCCGAATCAACCGATTCTGCAGCCCTATGCGTCTACGGCCTGCTCGCAGGGTTACGTGGTCGTGAATGGTCAGGTGGCCGCTAACGTGCTGGTCGAGGTGTTCGACCTCACCTACCCGGACGTTCGGGTCTCCAGCACGCTGACCAACTCGGATGGTTCCTTCTGCGCCAACCTGCCCGGTGACGCCAATGTCTCCGTCCAGGTGGGCCCGTCGGATGACGTCTGCGCCTCTGAGACCGTCAATACGGACGGCATGGGTGGTGCTCAGTGCGGCGACTCCGGACAGACCGCTGAGTGCATGGCGCTCAACGACTTTGTCTGCAGTCTGCAGTAGAGACTAGAGTCTTTTCAGGCACCCCCCGCGTCGGTAACGGCGCGGGGGGTGTCTTCGTTCTGGTCTTAGCGTTCCGTGCTCGTCCCGATCAGGCCGCCCTGCTCAAGCCAGTTCACAACCTGGTCGGTACATGAGTCGAGGCTCTCCGTTCCTGTGGACAGCTTCAGTTCAGGGATGAGCGGCTCTTCATAGGGCGAGGAGATTCCTGTGAAATCCTCGATCTCTCCGCTGCGTGCTCGTGCGTAGAGCTTCTTAGGATCTCGTTGCTCGCAGACAGCCAGGTCCACATCGAGGAAGACTTCGACGAAGTCCGAGCCAAGGAGTTCTCGCGCGGCTGCTCGGTCTACCCGGAAGGGGCTGATGAAAGCGCAGATGACGATGGCGCCCGAGTCGGTGACCAGTCGCGCGACTTCCGCTACTCGGCGGATGTTTTCGCGACGGTCCGCCGCGCTGAATCCGAGGTCCTTGTTCAGTCCCATCCGGAGGTTGTCACCATCCAAGACGTAGGTGTGGACGCCGCGAGCCATTAGGGTCTTCTCGAGGCGCCGAGCGAGGGTCGATTTTCCCGAGCCGGACAGGCCAGTAAGCCAGATGCAGGCAGCCTTGTGTCCCAGGAACTCAGCGCGTTGCTCGCTGCTGACCTGGCCTCCATGCCAGCGGAGGTTTCGGTGCTCGTCCGAGCTCATGCTGGCTCCTGTGGCTGCCAGGGAGTCCGTAGTTCTGCGCCAAGGACCAGGGTCTCGCTGAGCACGCGACGAATACGTGAACGGCCCAGAACTTTGCTCTCTCCAGCCATCCTCGGACGGATGTCCATGGTCGCTTCGCCGGCCTCGTGCCCGGCGCGGATGGCTCGGATCGGTAGCTCCAGGTTGAGGAAGAACGTCTCACTGCGGAGCGGCAGTCCCTGAACGATCTGGCGGCGGATCAAGTAGATGCCATCCAGCTTGCGGTGCACACCGGTCGCCATCCAGAGGACGAGACGGAGTCCACGGCTGAGGACTTTTCTGCCCAGGTTGTCAGCCTGCTGAAAGCGCCTGGGAAAGTGGCATGTGACTACTTCAACTTCTGGATTGGCGCGGACAACGGAGAATAAGTTCTCGATGCCGTCGGGTGGGACCTGCCCATCGGCAGGAAGCACCGTTATCCAGTCCTTGGTTGCAGCAGCAAACCCCGTCTTTAGAGCTCCGCCGATTCCCCGGTTAGGCCTGTAGGAGAGCACCTTGATGCGCTCGGGGTCTCCTGCAGCAACAGACTCCGCGTGGCTTGCTGTGGCATCATCCGAGCCGTCATCCACGACGATCAACTCGAAGTCCGCGTTGGCCGTACGTAGGAAGGCGAGCGCTTCTTCCATACACGGACCAATGTTCTGCTCTTCGTTGAAGGCGAACATCACTACGGAGATAGACTGCATGCGTGGAACCCTAGCAAGGATGCCCCGTGGCCTGCGACTTGCCATGGGACTTGCCACAGCGGTCATTCTTGGTTTCTTCGGGATGGTTTTTCTGGATTCGGGTAACAGCAACACTTTAGCCCACGTATTGCTTGGGCTTGGTGGCTTTCGACTGCTGCTCTGGTTTCGCGAGGTCGGTCGCGTGATATCAGGGACGCGGCACTCCTCGAAGTCGGGTGACTGAGTGGTTGGTGCTGACTAGTTCGGGTTCAAGCCGTCCAAGATCGCTTTGGTCTCGGCAGTCACGTCGACAAGGCCGCTACCGACGACGTAGCGCCCCCTGGTATAGGTGTTGTACTCGTTGGTGGAGGCGGCGCCGCAGCGGTCCCGGATTCTGAACACTACGTGGAAAGCCGCGCCCTCGACGATGATCCCATCTTCTGAGCTAACAAGGACGGTGAGTGAGCCACACCGGTTACCGGAACAGTCGCAGTTGGGGCTTCCGTTGCAGTCTGTCGTGTAGCCTCCGTTGGGGAAGCCGAGCGCGGCGCATTCGCTGCTCTGGCCCTCTGGACATCCAGTCTGGAGCCACCCTTCGTCGATGTAGGGGATGCTGGTTGTTTCGGCATTCTCGATCTCCATGCTGATCCAGCCACCGATCATGTTTGGAGGGTCTTCGTTGGTGGCGGTCGGGTAGGGGTCCCGCCAGAAGAAGTTGCTTGCTAGCAACCACTCGCTCTCGCTCAGGCTGCCATTGCTAAGGACGCGGGGCGAAGAGTTCATCCTCCACTTTCCGAGCCGTGGGTTGGTGTTGTTGTTGCAGTCGACTCCACCGTCCCAACTATCTTGTGCTGGGGACTCGTAGGTGCAACCCGGAACGAGAAGAGCCAAGAGAGCGAGGATAGTGATCGGGGGGAAGATTTTTTTCATTGTGATGAACCGAACCGCAATTCTAGCAAAGAGTCTGCCTCTACCTCAGCGTAATCTGGCCGAGTCCGTGCTGTCGCCCCGGCCCCATACCCAGATACGTGCAAGCGCGTAGCAGCGGAGCAAGTCCAAGAAAATGGCCCTTGAATGTCATCGAGCCGAGGAGGGCAGGGACTTCGATTGGCCCCTCTTCGTCCTGGGAGCCCGCCGCCCCGAGCAAGGAACTGGTGACTCGAACGACGGTCGTGTTGTCAGCGACCAGGGAGGCGCCGGCGGCGCAGCGGATCAGATCGTCAATTGGGAGTCTAGGGCCCTTGTGAGCGGTCCGCCCCATCCAGGCTCCCAGACTTCGTCCCATTCGGTCGACGAGGAGGGTGAGGTCGGCGCTGGGAAGTCCGGTTTCGTGGCGACGGCCCATGGGGGTCGAGCTCAGAAAGGTCACGACAAGGCGCGACGGTCGCACAACGGGCTCAACGAGTCGCTCGAGCGGTAGCAAAGCCGAGGGAATCGTCTCTCGGTTGCTCTTGCGCCAGGCCGGCTCACCGTCTTCGTCCAGGATCAGGTGTTGTATGGCGTTCCAGCGGACTGCGGGCTCCATAGGAGGAGCCTCGGGCTCGCCTTGAAGCATCTCGATGAAGTCTGGGAGGACTGAGATGCTCTGCTTTCCAGCAAAGACGAGCTCGCAGCGGATGGGCTGGCCCGCCTTGACCTTGCCGGTGTCGGTGCCAGCTGCCCGCACTACCAGAGGGGCCCAGGCTTCTCCGTCGGGCTTGCTGCTGACTGCGTGCCGGCCGATGAGCCGATTCGCTTTGCAGTCGGGGAGTATGCAGCGAGGGCCCTGGCAGGAGCAGAGCGATGCATCAATGGAGTGGCCGATGTGTTTACGTAGCCATCGTCCGGGATGGCGACCAACACGGATGGACTCACTTGCCGTTCCGACCAGCTTGATGACGACGATGGGCCAGTGGGCCAGAGCCTCACGTGTGGCCTCAGCCACCTGCTCGTGGTCAGCAACTTCGCCCTCTGGAACCCGTACCCGTAGGCGCGCGGGCTCCGGTTCCCGGGCGCTGGGGCGTTGATTCTTGTACCAGCGATGGGTGCGGGGACGGTCCTCGTCAGTCATGGCAGTGCACGATAGCAGTCTCCGCAGCTAGGGGCTGGTGATGCCCTCGATCTGAGGAGAAGAATCAGGACGGCGCGAGCAAGTCCGCAACCACCTTTTCTGGTCGCAGAAACTCGAGCAAGCCTTCGAGGGCATCTCTAGAAGTCGAGGTTGCTCCTGCAGCTTCTACCAGTACGTGGGGATGCTCACTGCTCGCCACCATGTCCATTATCGCGCGTGGGGGGCTGGCTTCAGCGAGCAGACGGTAGTCTTGACCCAAAGGTCGCTTCTCGCTGTTGTGGATGATGAAGGACACCGTGATTGGCACACCTTGATGGTTGAGAATAGTGATTCTCGCGACACTGCGGCAGCCAGACTTGTCTTTGATTCGACCTACCCTCGGCCACATCACAACCAGTTCTTTCACGTAGCTCGGGAGTCTCTCCTGGAGCTCGCTTGCGCTGGGATGACCGCGACAGGTGCGGTCGAGTTCAAGGTCGGGATCAAAGGATTGTGAGGCTGGTGGAACAGGGGTGCTGCGGGCGGCGATGGCGTGTGGAATCCCCGCCGATCGGTCTCGGCTGGTCGACTCACATCCATTGCTGAGCAGCACAGCGAGCGTCAAGGTCATGGCGGATAGGAGGCGCATGTGAAACAAGGGTAGCTTGCTTTACTCCCTCAGGAATACGGATCAGTGATTCCCGAGTCATTCTGGACGTGGTAGATAGCAGGCCCTCGACACAGCCCTGTCGTCTTGAACCCCTAGATTGCGGAGAGAACCGTGACTCATTCCTTCCTCGACACCCTCGAAATATCCTCGATTCAAGAAGGCGCGAGCAATGGCACCTGGCTGAAGACTACTTCGGGAGAGATCCTCGAGGTTCACTCGCCGGCTGACAACAGCTTGATTGGGACCGTGCGCATGGCCTCTGCCAATGACTATGAGTTGGTGGTCGACAGTGCTCAGCAGGCCTTCTCGAAGTGGCGGCTATTACCAGCCCCGCAGCGAGGTGAGGTGATTCGTCAGCTCGGTGAAGAATTC
>CAZEIY010000320.1:0-5237 GCA_964512375.1 uncultured Rickettsiales bacterium
ATGTGGAATCTCGGCAACCCCGTTGACTCCGTGGCGCTCTATGCAGGGCTGCTGTGTGTGGCGTCCCCAGCCAGCGTCGTGCTCGCTCGCTGGATGGTAGCTCCAATCTATTTTGAGGCATGGAGTAACGCCCAGGAAGCGCCCAGGAAGGCGGCCTCCCGCTCCCGGAGGCTCACCGGGCTGATTGACCGTCTGACTGCTCCGGCTGCGCCCATCTACCGTGCGCTCCTGCGCAAAGACCTGCGCCTGTTTTTTCGAGAGCCCGGCCAGTGGACCCAGGGTCTGCTGCTGGTTGGCCTGGTTGCCATCTATCTCTACTCGGTCAAGGCACTGCCTCTGGACGTCCTACCTATGGACACGCAACTACTCGAGAACGTCATCGCCTTCCTCAACGTGGGAGTGGCTGGCGCGGTGCTCGCTTCCATCTCCGTACGCTTCCAATTCACCTCGATATCGCGCGAGGGGCGTGCGTTCTGGGTGCTTCATTCGAGTCCAATCGGTGCCAAGCGGTATCTGCTGAGCAAGTTTTTTATGGGGTTGTTGCCCAGCTTGCTGCTCGGTGAGACCCTGGTGCTCTCGACCAACGCGATGCTGGGCGTGGACTCGCTCTATGCGTGGGTAGCGGCGTGCACGATCGCGCTGTTGGCCATCGGCTTGAGCGGAATGGCCGTGGGCATGGGAGCTCTCTATCCGAACTTCAACGCGGACAGTGCTGCTCAGATGGCCGCTGGTCCGGGCGCAATCCTCTTTATGGTGCTCGCGTTGTTCCTGGTGGCCGCCGTTGTCGGGATCGAGGCTTTTCCGGTCGGGCTGTTTATCGCTCGTCAGTATCAGGGCATCGAACCCAGCGCCTTCCTGGTCGCAGGGCTCATTCTCTCCTCGCTGTCGGTGATCGCTCTCTGTGCTACTGCTGCCTGGTTACCCATGCACAAAGGTGGCATCAAGCTATGGGGAGATCTCGGCAATGTGGGTGATTGAAGTAAAGGGCCCGAGCCCTCCGGCTACTGTCGACATACAATCCCAAGCTAGCCCCACGAAGTGACATTTCACGTGCAGGACTCGACAATGACCGTGATGCGTACCATCAACACTCTCTTTCTCTCTGTTGTGCTCCTTTGCTTTGCGGGCTGTACGGGTGTTGTGCCCGATGTGACCAGCTTGGACTTTGGCAACATCTACATCGTCGGCAGCTATCCCAGCAGCACGCCGCTTGAGAATTCCTCGAGCATGCCGCACACCATCACGGCGGTGACCTTCGACGATGGCTCAGCATTTTCGTTGGCGACCTCGTTGCCTTTCTGGATGGAGCAGCGCACGCCCTATCCCATCGACTTTGTCCTCAGCCCGGTACCTGAGTCCTTTGGCGCTCTGAGCGATGTCGCGCACTTGAGCATCGAGCCGCAGGCCGGCCCATCCTATGAGGTGATCGTGAACCTCAGCGCGACCTTTATTGACGGTGATATCGACAATGATGGGGTCGTCTCAGCAGCTTTTGGTGGCGAGGACTGTGACGACGATGACCCCGAGATCTTCGGCGGTTTGATTCCTCATGAAGAGGTCTGTGACGGTAAGGACAACAACTGTGATGGCGGACTGGGCCAGGGAGAGCTCGACCTGGATCAAGATGGAGTGATCTGTTTTGCCGACTGTGATGATCAGGACGCTGACATGTACGGCGGAGATACACCACACGAAGAGATCTGTGACGACAAGGACAATGACTGTAATGGTTCGCTGGGCGACGACGAGCTGGACGGCGACGGGGATGGTCTGACGGCTTGCGAGGGTGACTGTGAGCCCTCAGCCAGTTCTGTGCGCCCTGGGACACCGACTGCAACATCGCGACCTCTGTGCCGGGCGGAGAACTGGATGTTGATGGGGACGGCTACATTCCCTGTGGCCCTTACCAGGAGGCCGCTGCTGGCTTCCTCGGTGGCGGGGACTGTGACGACTCGACGGCAGCGGTTCATGGCGGCGCCAGTCCTGCACCGGAAATCTGTGATGGCCTGGACAACGATTGTGACGGCTATCTGCTCTACGACGAGGTCGACGAAGACAACGACACATTCCTCGCTTGTGTCGACTGCGACGATGACGCCAACACGACGTTTCCGGGGGCGCCGGAGCTGTGTGACGGCCTGGACAACGACTGCGACGGCCTGAAGGGCGCCGATGTCGCTGGTGAGGTCGATGCCGATGGGGACAGCAGTCTCTCCTGTGTCGACTGTGACGACGGGGATAGCAACTCCTACCCGGGTGCTGCCGAGATCTGCGATGGTCTGGACAACGACTGCAACGGCAGCGCTGACTTTGGGGGGAACGCAGCGGCCGAGTTCGATCTGGACAGCGATGGATCACCTGCGTGCGATGACTGCGATGACGGCGACGCCACTCGTTTTCCGGGTAATCCCGAGCTGTGTGATGGTGGGGTCGACAACGACTGCGACGAAGACACCGACGAGGATGACGACAATGATGGTGATGGCATCAGCGCGTGTGCTGGTGACTGTGACGACCTCAACCCGTTAACCAATGCGGGCGCATCCGAGATCTGCGATGGCGAGGACAATGACTGCAACGGCGTTGCTGACTTCGCAGGCAACGTAGCCAATGAGGTGGACACGGACGGCGACGGCTCGCCGTTCTGCGCTGACTGCGACGACAACAACGCCTCGCTCTTTCCTGGCAACCCCGAGCTCTGCGATGGCGAGGACAATGACTGCAACGGCGTTGCTGACTTCGCAGGCAACGTAGCCAATGAGGTGGATGCCGATGTGGACGGCTCGCTGTCCTGTGCTGATTGCGACGACGCTGATCAGAGCGCATTCCCCGGTAACCCCGAGCTGTGTGATGGCATCGATAATGACTGTGATGGCTCCGCCGGTACGAACGAGTCGGATGTCGATGGGGATTCAGTCATTGGCTGCGCAGACTGCGACGATGCCGACGCCCTGAATTTTCCTGGCAATCTCGAGGTCTGTGACAGCCAGGACAACGACTGCAACGTCTCTACGAACGAAGGCAGTGACAGTGATGGCGATGGAGTCTCCGCCTGCGCTGGGGACTGTGACGACAGTAGCGCCGCAGCTTTTCCTGGCGCTCCAGTTGAGCTCTGTGATGGGGCAGACAATGACTGTGACGGCGACTTCCTCCTGGGCGAGGATGCCGACAGCGATGGCGATGGTCTCTTTGACTGTCAAGACAACGACTGTCCGCACTATGTGGACGACGACTTCGTGGGCACCTCCCTGGGTACTCAGAGTTTTCCGTGGACCAGCCTAAATCAAGGAATTACAGAGTCGTCGGCAGTGGGCTGCGATGCCATTAACGTGCTGGCTGGCAACTACACCGGCCCGCTGAATTGGCCCGCAGGCGTTGATCTACGCGTCGTGGGTGTGGATGGGGCTGCCGTGACGATACTCAGCGCGCCGACGCCTCCCTCT
The DNA here is from genome assembly GCA_964512375.1 of uncultured Rickettsiales bacterium. Lineage (GTDB taxonomy): Bacteria > Myxococcota_A > UBA796 > UBA9615 > UBA9615 > UBA6601. The sequence goes on from CAZEIY010000320.1 coordinate 3,444, forward strand.
GCAGGCGCAGGCTCCGGTCCAGTAGTCACCATCGACGGTGGGCAGTCACGCGCGGCGCTGCTCGAGGGCTTCACCATTACCGGTGGCAACACGATAGGCAGCAGCTCGGTGTCAGAGGACGGTAACGGTGGCGCCATTCGTGTCGTCGGTGCTTCGCCCACCTTGCGTCGCCTGACCGTGCAGGGCAACACCGCGACGGGTAGCGGCGGTGGACTGGCGGCGACGGACAGCTCCCTGCTGGTGGATGACTGTGTCTTCTCCGGCAACATTGCCGCCCATCCGAGCGGTGGTGGTGGTGGCGGGCTCTACATCAGCAATGTCAGCAATGGAATTTGCTCGGATGTCTCTCAATCCGATGCGGCAAGCTGCGCGGTCGCAGGTGGGACGTGGACTTATCCTGGTGCCCCAGTGGTCCGGCGCAGCCTCATCGTAGGCAACACGGCGGGGGACAATGGGGGCGGAATGCTCATGGAGTTCTCTACTGGTCCCGTGGAGATTTCGGGTAACAGCTTTCAGGGCAACCATGCCAATGATGGGGCTGGAGCGTATCTCAACACCATCAGCGGTGAGGTCTTCCAGAACACCTTCGAGGGCAACGGAGAGGTCGACCCGCTCAACACGGTCGGCCCCACGCAGTACGCTGGCGGGGTCTATCTCTCTAGCTCGAGCGGTGCGACCTTCTCGAACAATATCTTCAACGGCAACACGGGCAGCTCCTCGTCGGCCATGTACATCTACAACTCGTCCCCCTTGTTGAGTCACAACGTGTTTGTGGACAATATTTCGCCTGTAGGGGCTTCAGTAGGAGTCGCGCTGAGGATCTTCGGCGGCGTCTATCGCAACAACATTTTCGCGAGCAACACGGGTGCCGCTGTCTTTATCTCGACGGCAAACAACCTACCGTACGGGCAACCAGGCGCCGTGGTCCTGCAATACAACGATTTCTTCGACAACAGCGCCGGAGACTTCGACAGCTTCACCGAGTCCAACTTCGGTCTGTTTAACGACGGCGCAGGGAACGAGGTCGGAGACTCGGGCTATGACGTCGCAACGAATGGCTATGCGCATGATGTCGATGGTGATGGACTGATCGATTTTTATGATCCTCAGGCTGACGGCAACCTGGTTTCAGATCCTGAGTTCGCCAATTTCCTTGCAGATGGAGACCCGCTCAGTGACGTGTTGACTCTGCTGCCGGGGAGCGCCTGTATCGACTCCGGTGATCCTGACCCGCTGGCCAACGACGTCAACGGCACTCGCGCAGACATTGGCGCCTTCGGTGGACCGCTAGGCTCCTGGTCCCCCTGAAGCCCCTGGTTGGCCCCTCATGGTGCCGTGAACGGCGCCCGATCATCCCTCTCTAAATGGCTTACTAGGCTGGCCTGGACGCCTCTGTTCTGGTATTCCGGTAGGGCTGGAATTCATCCAGCGTTCTGAGTTTGTCGGCTTCTACGGAGTCGGCACCTGGGCGGAGTTTTCATGACAGGCAACAGTGACAGCAGCGTTGGCGGTCACGTCACGGGCATCGGCTCGACACGCCGCACGGATTCCTGGTGGATCAGTCCCGCGTTAGTGGTCGCTTTCATCGGCATGTGCTTTGGATATGGCACGTGGGCGGCATTTCAGGGGGAGCATTACTGGGTGGGCTCGATGGGTGACGCCTTCGGTGGCTATCTCAGCCCTCTCTATTCGCCGGTCCTGTTGTGGAACGAGACCGCGGGCGCGGCTCCCTCCAGCCACTCGTGGTTCGGGTCGTTCCCGGCGTGGTGGCCCGAGACCATCCTCTCTCCGAAG
>CAZEIY010000321.1:0-2195 GCA_964512375.1 uncultured Rickettsiales bacterium
CTTCCAGTTCAGAGGGGCATCACAGATACAGGGTCGGGCTGCGACTCAACAGGGCAGGGGAGATGATGGGGCAGAGTCGAGTGCCTGAGGGTGAAGAGGCCGAGCAGGTAGTCCTGGGTATTCGCCCGAACCTGCGGCAGTTCATCCTTCTGGTCGCCATCAACGCGTTTGTTGGCGGCATGGTTGGGCTCGAACGGAGCATCCTCCCCATCATCGCCGAAGAGGAGTTCGCGCTCGTTGCCAGCGCTGCAGTCCTCTCGTTCATCGTCGTCTTTGGAATCACCAAGGCGCTGACCAATTATGTCGCGGGTCAGCTCGCCGATCGCCTTGGTAGGAAGCCTGTTCTTGTCGCAGGCTGGCTCGTCGCGCTGCCGGTGCCGCTGCTGCTCGCCTGGGCGCCCAGCTGGGGCTGGATCATCGCCGCGAACGTCTTGCTCGGCATCAGTCAGGGGCTGACCTGGTCGACGACCGTGATCATGAAGATCGACCTGGCCGGGCCGAAGCAGCGCGGCCTCGCGATGGGGCTCAACGAGTTCGCCGGTTATCTGGCAGTGGCAGGTTCTGCCTGGGCCACTGCGAGCCTGGCGGCCCACTATGGCTCTCGCCCGGAGCCCTTCTACCTGGGCATCGGTTTCGTCGTCTTGGGCACCGTTCTCTCGGTTGTCTGGGCGAAGGAGACCCGAGCTTTCGCTGCGGCTGACGTCGCCAGGAATGATGAGGTCAGCGGAAATCTCAGCCAGCGTGAGGTGCTCATCGAGACCTCGTGGCGCAATCCGGCCCTGTCCTCAGCGAGTCAGGCTGGACTGGTGAACAACCTCAATGATGGGATGGCTTGGGGATTGCTGCCGATCGTGTTCCTCGCCAACGGCATGACCCTCTCACAGATCGGCATTGCCGCCGCGCTCTATCCCGGCGTCTGGGGGATCGGCCAGCTGCTGACAGGCGCGCTGTCTGACCGCTGGAGTCGCAAGAAGTTGATCGTCTCTGGCATGTGGGTGCAGGCCGTTGGCATCGCTGTCACTGCGTTCGCGTCCACCTTCCCGCAGTTTGCGCTCGCCATGGCCCTCATGGGGGCGGGCACCGCCATGGTGTATCCGACCTTGCTGGCGGCCGTGGCTGATACGAGTCACTCCAACTGGCGGGCGAGTGCTGTGGGTATCTACCGGCTGTGGCGTGACTCGGGCTACGCGGTCGGCGCGCTCAGCGCCGGCCTGGTGGCTGACCGGTTCGGGAGTGAGGCGGCCATACTTTGCGTGGCTGCGCTCACGTTCGCCTCGGGTCTGCTCGTGCAGGGTCGTATGCCGGCTGACCGACCAATTGAGCGCTCCCCAGTGGAGCCATCCCACCCATCGTGAGGATCTGACCTGGCGGTTGCTCGGTGGGGTCGCTCCCTACTGCGTTGGCCTCTTGGTCTGCGCTGCGTTAGAGTCCGCATCCTGAAGGAGAAACTCATGCCGAAGCTCACACTAATCAATCGACTGCCCCTCATCCTCACCCTTGCGTTCATCACGGGTTGCTCCAGCTGTACCTTTGAGCTGCGCAGTGAGGTGACCAACTTCACGCGAAATCAAGGCGGGAGCGGCGCACAGCACGTGTTTGTGGATCGTGAAGCCGGCTTTGCGGACGATGTTGTCCTCGCGGTGACGGGCGCTCCGAGCGGAGTCACTGCCACGTACGAGCCCCCTGCTATCGCCGGTGATGTAGGCATCGTGCACCTCGCTATTGATGAGACAGCAGCTACGGGCGATACGACGCTGACGGTTGTGGGCACAGCCCCCGGTGGTCAGACCGACTCGGTTGAGATCCCCCTCAGCATCCTGGGTGCTGATACCGAGGACTTTGGTGTCGATGCCTCGCCGTTGAGCTCGGCAGTGGCTGCCGGGGGCAGCGCCGAGATCGAGGTTGACCTGCAGTGGCACGGTCCCTTCGCCGATGACGTAGATCTTGAGTGTCAAGGGCTGCCGGCCGATGTGACCTGCAGCTTCGCCGACAATCCGGTCCCCAACGGGCAGGATTTTACGACGCTCACCATCGACGCGGCCTCCACCGCGGTCGACGGGGAGTATGCGGTGGTCATCAACGCCGAGGCCGGCACCCAGGCTAAGGCCACAGCCATCCTGCTCCTGGTCGGTGATGGTGCCGCCGGTGACGACGATGACTCCGCTGGTGACGACGATGACTCCGCTGGTGACGAC
>CAZEIY010000321.1:2295-5235 GCA_964512375.1 uncultured Rickettsiales bacterium
GATGACTCCGCTGGCGACGACGATGACTCCGCTGGCGACGACGATGACTCCGCTGGCGACGACGATGACTCCGCTGCAACGGGTTCGTTTGCGGTCCGCAGTGAGGTGACCAACTTCTCCATCAATCAGACCATGGCAGGCAGCATGACCGTGTACGTGGACAGGTCCGGTGGCCACGATGCTCCCGTGACGCTGTCTGCCAGCGCCGACACCGGCCTGACTGTCAGCTTCGAAGAGGCCGCGCCCATAGGGGGTGCCGCCGTGCTGATCCTCGAGGTTGACTCCAGTGGAGCGACGGGTAACAGCACGATCGCAGTCACCGGAGATGACGGCGCCTCCACGTCGAGCGCGAACTTCCCAGTGACGGTCAACTCGGCGACCTTCCCGGACTATGTCCTCAAGGTGAACACCCACAGCCAGGAGCTCGTGGCTGGTGGCAGCGATGGTTTCGCCAACATCGAGGTTCAGTGGGGTGGGTCCTTCAGTGAGGACGTAGTGCTCACCTGCGATGCGCCCACTGAGATTACCTGCGTGTTGGGCATGGGTACGGTGAGCCACCCAAACACAGACTCCGCGGTGACGTTGACGGTCGCTGCCAGTGCAGCCAGCGGGGTCTACCCGATTCAGGTTGAAGGCCTCGGCGACTCGATCTCGAAGCTGGTCTCGTTCCAGGTGGTTGTGCCCTAGCGGGGGGGCGCCGAGGCGACCTTCACCTGGCACATCATGAAGTGAGCCTAGGGGCTGAACACCAGCTCAGCGAGGCCGCGGGCGAGGATGAAGCCGCCGCTCAGGCCACCCCACTCACCCTCCACACGGAGGGAGAGGGGGCTCCTGCCCAGGGGAATGTCCAGTCCGGCGATCAGGCAACCGCCGACCAGGGAGGCCTCGCCGACGTCGCCGTGAGGGTTGGGAGCCACCTGCGCGGTCAGTCCGATCCGTGGTCTCACCTTGGTCTCAAACTGCAGCACCAGCCCCATGCCAGCGGTCCATAAGATCGAGTGGGAGTTGTTGGTTTGTCCGACCTCGTTGCGGGCGGGCCCACTCAGCGCCGGTCGGACGCCGACCTCGAGCCGAAGAGGCCCGAGTAGCCGAAGGGACACATCGACGGCGAAGGACAGGTAACCGAACTGGTGGGCGTCACTGTCACCAGGGCTCAAGACCGCCTGGCCCCCAAGTCCGCCAGCCAGCATGAATGGGGGGCCCCACCTTGCGCGCCGAGCGGCTCTCTTCTCTGAATTGCGGGGTGGCTTCCTTGCCTTCTTTTTCGGAGTTCTGGGAATGGCGCTGTTAGCGGTCTTGCCTCTACCCAGCAGGCGGAGTCGGCGTCGCGCGTCGCGCAAGAGGCCGGCGAACTGGGAGTTCTCGCCTTCCTGGGCCAGGAAAGCGATGAGATCGTCGCTGGCGTTGTCAGCCTGGCCCAGGCACAAAGCCAGGACGCCGCTCCAGTACAGCAGGTAGCTGGCGCCGGTGTCCTGGTAGGCCTCCGTGACCTTCTTCCAGATCGGGGCGACCGCCACCAGGGCGTCTGCATTCTCGAGGCGGTCACCGGCCATACGGGCGCAGTGCTCGTCGTGGATGGCGAGCGCCTCGATGGCCACCTCGGCGGCCTGTGCAAGGGCAATCTCTGCCTTGGCGGCCTCCTCTGAAGGCGTAGTGACAGCGCCCTCGGGTGCCCCGTTGGAATCATCCGCCATGGCGCTGGTGCACGGCAGCAGGGTGAGAGAGCCGATAGCAAGGATCATGGCCACCATCGTGGTGGTGCCCTGCGTCGGGCCAGAGCGGCGCATTTTTCTGCTGTCTCGTCGTCTCCGCCGTACGAGCAGTCCAGTGAGCAGGAACAGGCTGAAGAGGTAGCTCTCTGGAGTACTACGCGTGGTCGCGCTGCAGCCTATCTCGCAGCCCAGGGGCTGCACGAACAAGAGATCGTCCGGGTCGGGCGTGGAGTCGTCGTCGCCTGCGGAGTCGTCGTCGCCTGCGGAGTCGTCATCGTCGCCTGTGGTGTCGTCCAGCGTGCTCGGATTACAGTCGTTGTCGATGCCGTCGTTTGGCGTCTCGGGGACCCCAGGCCTTACCTCGGGGTCGTAGTCGTCACAGTCGTAGCCTGTTTCGCAAGCATCTTCACCCGTCCAGAGCAGGTCGTCAGCCGCTCCGTTTGGGCTGTAGGTCAGATAGGAGCACGTAGCTTACCTTGCCGACGCGGTGGTCTGGCTAGTTCCAGCGGGAGAGGGACTCGAGGATTGTCTCGGTTTGTGTGTTGCCGGATGTCACGCATCAATTCGCTGCCCTCATCTGAGAACAGTGGCCCAGGGAAGGTGCTGCCTGAGCATTCTCGCTACCTGGCCGGCCTGTTCGGGTGCGTGAGCAGCTGTCCCAGGCTGCTGTAGTAGAGCGGCTGAAGACCAGAAAGAAAGCGCCCCGGCTCTTGGAACAGAGGCTTCACTCCCATTTGCTCCCACAACCTCGGATCGATGACCTCAGTGGACGTGGTGTCATTTCTCAGCTGTCCGTCGCAAACCGAAAGATTTCTGAAACTCGGTGACCTCGCTGTGAGTAGTTGTTTGTAGAGCCTCGCTTCAGTGCGCTGGCTACACCCGGTCACGGCAATTCAGCCTTGCTCCGATCCCTCGAAGGAAGACGACCCATGGATAAGCAACAGACTGCGCCGACGCTGCAAGCACCCCCCCCCAGGAATCGCCTCTCAGCCAGTTGGAAGGCGCTTTGGTCAGACGAGCGGGGCCAGGGGATGACTGAATACGTGGTGATACTCGTCGCGATTGCGGTAGTTTGCATTGCGATCACGGTCCAATTCGGTGGCAAGATAAAGAGGTTGTTCGAAGGCGCCGACCTCGAGCTGGATGGGGTCAATCAGAACTACTGATGGGAGCCGTAGCCGAGATGTCTGAGCAACTGGCCACGCAGGAGCGCGCGCAGCCGCAGGGT
>CAZEIY010000322.1:0-5229 GCA_964512375.1 uncultured Rickettsiales bacterium
CAGTGGCAACAGAGACGATGTCCGCCAGACGATGGGGGGTGCGGGTTCGAGCCATATGTGTTAATAACTGACCAGGTCAGTCATGTAAACAGGAGATTCGATCTTGCCCCGCGTGTCGATCCAGGGAAGCGCCATCCACTACGAGACTGCCGGGACTCAGGGCCCGGCGGTGGTCCTGGTCATGGGCCTGCGCGCCAGAGGGATGGGCTGGCTGCCGATCATCAAGCGCCTCCAAGGCGACCACCGGTTGGTGTGGTTCGACCACCTGGGAGTGGGAGAGAGTGATCCGGTCACTGGCCGACTCAACATGAGCGACATGAGCGCGCACGTCGCTGGACTCATGGACCACCTGGGCTGGGAGTCAGCGCACATCGCCGGGGTTTCGATGGGCGGGATGGTGTCGCAGCGCTTTGCCCTCGACCACCGCGAGCGCGTGCTCAGCCTGTCCCTGCTCGTCACCGCGGCGTGCGGCCGTCAGGTCCTCCGGCTCCCCCTAAAGAGCGCCGCGATCTGGCTTCGCACCAACTTTGGTTCCAGCGACTCGAGGCTCGCTGCCCTCGGCTCGCTGCTCTACAGTCCGCAGTACCTGGAGCGGGTCGGAATAGCCGCCGAGACGGAACGATTGACCCTGGCGTTCGGGCAGGATCAGCCAGGCACGGTGCGGGCCCAGATCGGCGCGATACTGCGTCACGATGTGCGTTCACAGCTCGGTGAGCTATCGCAACTGCCCGTCCTGATCCTGGGTGCAAGCCAGGACCGACTGATACGGATTGGGCTGGTCAAAGAGCTGGCGAAAGGTATTCCCGGTGCTCGAGTGCACTACTTCGAAGAGGCCGGACACGGCGTGTTCTCTGAGTGCGCAGATGAGGTAGCCGAGGCGCTGCGGCGCCAGTTCGAGGACGCTAACGGGGCATAGAAATCAGACAAGTGGCCGCTCAGGAGCCACACGGCAGACCACGGTGTATTCTAAGCAGCGTCATGAACTACGTGGAGCCGGAAGCTGGCAGAGGCGCCCTGATGCATCGCACCCAGCACAAAGCGAAAGCACCCGGCAACGGGGGAGGCCCGGCAAGACATCGGCTCTTTCTGGCTGCGCTGGGCATGCTGTTGCTCGTCCTGTGCCCTGACTGGTCACTGGCCTCGGACGCTCCTCCGCAAGAGCCGGTCACCCGCGCGCTGAAGTACGACCCCGCCTGGGCCGACCATCGCTTCTCGGTCAATGGCTTGTACCCACTGTGGGAAGCCAGTGGGCGCACTCTGGGTCTGCGCGAGGCCTTTATCGGCACGAGTCACGTCCAGCTGGGACTCGGCAAGAGGATTCAGATCGGCCTGAGGCCCGTGCCCTACCCCTTTGGTGCTCCCAACGTTCATGGCCGCTTCGGCATCTTGACCAGAGAAGACTTCTACCTCGCAGTTCAGGCCGAGGTGATGGTGTTGCTGCCTGGCGCAGGCAACTCCTTTGCCTCATCGAATTTCAAGTCCCGCATCAACAACTGGGCGAAGACCTACCTGGTCGTTCCGGTATCACTCGCGGCTTCATGGCAGCCCCTGAAGTGGCTGCAGCTGAACCAGAGCCTGACGTTGATGGGGGTGTTTGGGCTCTCTGAGCCGAGCGGCAGGGTGACGCTCGGCTACTTCATCAACGTCGAGCTGGTGCCGCTCAAGAGGCACGGCTTCGTCGCCCACTTTGGCGAAGTGGGCTTCTGGGAGCATGACTTCGTGGTGATTGGTGCCTCGTACCGTCTCAACTTCCGCGCCCTGGAGCTGCGGCTCGGCTATCTGTACCGGCGCTCCGTTGACGGTGGCCAGGGTGCTCCAGCGTTCTCGGCTTCCTTTCGGCTGTAGTGACGATGCCAGACCGACTACCCGTCACTGCGAAGAGAAGGCTGCTGGCTATCCGCTTGCTGGTTGCCGCTTCTCTGCTCTCGCTGTCTGCCTGTGATTGGGAGCTGTATCACCTGTACAACAGTGTGCCCATGCCAGAGAACGACGACGCCCCTGCCACGGTCTACGTCTACATCGGGGTCGACGGTCTCGACATCGAGGCGCTGCGCGCAGCGAGGGAAGAGGGGGCCTATCCAGCTACTGCATGGAGCCTGGCAACGTCGGTGGCCATGTTCCCGGCGACCTCGTTCACGAGCTGGTCGAGAATCCTACAGACCGAGCCGCTGCCTGGCTTCGAATACGAGTACTACGATCCTGTACAGGACAAGGTGTTCAACCACGGTGACGCCGGGCTGATCACTCACATCGTCCCCCCTCTTGAGGTTGTGGGGCTTGAGGGCTCAGCCTACTTCCGCGTCTTTGACCATCACGCCAACGGCTACCTGGACGTGATCAGCAACTACTCGAGCCCATTTCAGAGCATGGGCCGGGGTCTGGACGACCTGTTCTACGTGCTCGACAGCAGGACTCAGGACTCACCCACCTTCGCTGCCTACATTCCCCACACCGATATCCTGGGACACTCGTACGACCCGACGGAGATGACCGCAGCCGCTGTCGAGATCTGGCAACGCATCGAGTCCTTTAGAGAGAGGCACCCCGAGCGGAACTTCATCTTCACCTTGTTCTCGGACCACGGCATGAACTTCACGCCGAGCCCACCAGAGCAGCTGGTCAACCTCGACGAGGTGATGGTGCAGGTCGGTGTTGCGGTCGTGGACTCGCTCGAGGACCACCAGCCGCAAGACGAACTGGTCGCCATCCCGATCTTGCACTCGCGCGTGACCTACGTTGGCCTGCACACCTTTCCCGAGCAGGCGTCATCCATCTCTGCCCTGCTCTCTGCGGGCGATGGTATCGACCTGGTGATCTGTCGGTCCGATCCACCCGAGCTGCACGGAGCCGAGGACGCTGCACTGTCCTGGTACCAGCTGTGGCGCGACGAGAGTGTGCTGGCTCAGTTCGCCTACGACAGCTCCCGGGACGAGTACCTCCTGCCCAGAGCAACCGACTGGAGTATCTTCGGCCTCGACCTGGCGCAGGATGGCGGCCGGCTCGAAGACCTTGAACAGCAGCGAAGAGTTGTTCGGCTTCAGCGCAGGCAGCGACTATCCCGACATGTTCTACCGGGTACGCACGGGCTTCGAGCCGATCAGTGTCGTCTGGCCACCGGAGGTTCTGGTCTCTTTCGAGCTGGGCTGGGTGTCGTCAGGCTTCACCCTTGGCGCGGCAACCGACAGCATCGCAGCAGAGGCTTCGCACGGTGCCCTGCTTCGCGGCGGATCCACCGGGGTGCTGCTGACCGAGGAGCGCAGCCTCCCCACAACCTTTCGCTCAGACAACCTCCTGGAGTTCTTTCCCAACCTGAGCCAGCACATCACGGAACAGCGCGGGCTCGAGCTTCACGCCGGAGACAGTGGAAGAGGGCTCAACTACCAGGAAGTGCCCTGGGACTGAGCCGCGCCCCCGAGCGCCAATACGCCCCCGCGACGACCGGGTAGACTCCACCCACCAACGGAGGTTGCAATGAAGACCCGAGAACTCCTGATGCTCCTGCTCATCTTCCTGTTGTTGGGAGCGCTACCCGCTTGCGACCCCGCAGACGATGACGACACCGCAGACGATGACGACACAGCGGATGATGACGACACAGCGGACGATGACGATCTGAGCCCAGGCGATGACGACGACAGCGCGGGTGACGACGACGACAGCGCGGGTGGGTGACGACGACAGCGCGGCAGTCGGTCTACCGGCGGGGAATCAGACCTGCAGGCTAGACAGCGACCGCGCGAGCGGCGTCTGCTGGGACTTCAGCTGACCGGACCAATCCCTGAGCCGATCAGCCGCCGCGCCCGGTCGAGGGAGCAGAGGTCAGCTACTCCTCTTCGTCTTTGAGATGGAGTAATCCGGCGGTGAGTATGCCGCCAAACATCACGAGCGGCAGAACAACCATGAACGCCATCGACATGTCCTCGAGGTAGCCTGCCTGTTGGATGCTCGTCACGGTGTCCATGACCACCGTGACCCCCATACCCAAGGCGGTGATGATGGCAATCTTTGCTCGGACCGTCCCCGCTGTGAGAAAGGCCACAGCGAGCAACATCGGGGTGTAGGCGATACCCAGCACACCCAACCGAAACTCGTAGAACGCGGCGTGCTCGGGGGCCTTGTCCAGAGCACCCCATGCCATCTCAAGCACGGAGTCCGTGGCGAACAACTGCGGCAGCAGGAACATCACCGTATGCAACACGGCAAAGATCACGAGCCACCACTTCGGGTTGAAGAATTTCTTCGCGTTCATTCTCAGTTCTCCTCAGCTAGCGACGTTGGATGGGACCTGGATTTACCGGGTCCTGATTCGCACAGCAGCAGCACTCGGGGATTTGTGCCTGTCCGCGAAGTGCCAAGCGAGACTCGGCGAGGCCTGCCCACTTCGTCGACCCTACCCCTCAGAGCCTCTCTTGTAGGGTTCACCAGTCAGGATGTCGAACTGGATTGTCTCGCTGCCATTGACCGTCACCATGAAGACATATTCGTTGCTCCCCGGAACCTGATGACAGCCTGAGAACTCAATCTCAGCGCGCTTGCCGCGGGCCCCCTTCTTGCTGGGTACGTTCGCTCCCATGTTCACCATGTCTTCGGTTGTGTACGTCTTCAGGTGTTCTCCACCGAGGTAAAAACTGAACTCATGTTGCTTGTTGCGGTCTGGGGAGCTTTGTCCGCCCTTTCTCATCAGGGCAACTTTCCCGACAATCGGACTCCAGCCGAGGACCACGCCATCACGTGAGTACCAGTCGTACCGGTCGACGATTTCATCCCCGTCGCGCCTCACGCGGTAGAGGACCGTTGAACCACTCTCGCCCTCTGAGCTGTCGGGAACACAGCGAACATAGAACTGACCGTCAAGGTCTGACTGGACGTAGGCACGATTCACCGCTGCTTTTGAAGCCCATGCTGAACAGACGACTCCCGTCAGCAAGATCGTGAGCAACGCTATGTGGCCAGTCCGCACGAGTTTCTCCAGTCGGGCACCCTGATGGGAGCCATCGCTGTCGTAACCTGATACTTACGGATGAAGAACTCAAAGCCCAGAGAACTATTCTACTTTTCGGCTCAGGGGCTCGCGATGCTCTTCGTGCTCAGTCTTCTGGGCGCTGCGGGTTGTACGCCAGCTGAGACTCCCTGTGGCCTGCTGACGGTCCTGGAAAACAGCAGCTCGCCCACAAAGTTGCTCTTCGATCGCTGCACAGGTCAATTTGCTCTGGATTCTTCGGAGCGGGA
>CAZEIY010000323.1:0-5221 GCA_964512375.1 uncultured Rickettsiales bacterium
TAGGCCGCGTAGTACTGGGAGTCCTCGGGGATGATGATGAGGTCACTGATGTCGACGTCCTGGTCGTACTGGTAGCCGCGCTCACCCCAGGTCTCGGGGATGCGCAGGCGCCAGCAGTCCTGCAGGAAGGGCAGGTAGCAGTTCGGCCCCCCGAGCAGCAGGACCTTGGACTTCAGCGTGTTGCCGCGAGTCAGGACGCTCAGGTTCTGGTGGACGATGGCGTCGGCCAACGAATTCATGATCTCGGGCGCAGGGATGCCAGACTTCACCAGGTTGACGATGTCAGTCTCGGCAAAGACCCCGCACTTAGCGGCCACGTGGTGCAGTCTGCTGGGGTCGAAAGTGATCTTCTGGACCTCTTCGGGGGCCATGCCCACCTTCAGCATGCACTTGTCGATGGTGGCACCCGTGCCGCTCGCGCACTTGTCGTTCATGGACGTGAATGCGGTGCGCTCGCCGGTCTCTTCGTTGGTGTTGAAGATGATGATCTTGGCGTCCTGGCCACCGAGCTCGACGACGGATTGGACGTCAGGGTGCAGCTTCTCGACAGCGATAGTCACCGCGTTGACTTCTTGAACGAAGCGCGCGCCGACGGGCTCGCACAGGGGACTGGAGCCGGAGCCGGTCATGTAGATGCTCAGGTCTTCTCGAGCGGTATCAGGGAAGGCTGCGCCGATACGTACCAGGAAGTCCAGAACCATCTCGGGTTGGCGGGTCTCGTGGCGCTGGTAGTCCTTCCAGAGGATCTCCCGCGACTCAGGCTCGACGACGACAGCCTTGACTGTAGTCGAGCCGACGTCTATTCCAACCAGTAAATTGTTCATGAAATCGGCTTCCCCACGGCGTCGAGATGGAGAAAGTAGACTGACATGTCAGTTCAGGCAAGGGCTGTTCGCAAAATATGACCGGCTCGAAGGGCAACAGTAGAACGCAGCGTCGGGCTCAACTGCTCGCCTGTGCACGCGAGGTCTTCGCCGAGCGGGGTTACCACGGGGCGTCGATAGATGACGTGATTCGCGCTGCAGGAGTGGCGCGCGGTACCTTCTACAATTACTTCGACAGCAAGCGAGCGGTGTTTCAGGTGGTGCTCGAGGACCTCTTTGAAGTGATCTGGTCCTCCATTTCATCTATTGAGGTGAATGGAGCGACCTCGGTGTCCGATCAGATCGAGTGCAATGTGCGCTCTCTGTGTTTCACTCTGGACGACAGTAGGGACCATCTGCGTATTCTCTTTAACGAGGCGGCTGGTCTGGACTCTGAATCAGATGCCGCGCTCGCAAGTTTCTACGATAAGAGTCACGCTCGCCTGTCCCTCGCCTTCCGCAACGGACAGGCGCTGGGCTTCGTCGTCGAACGAGACCCTGATGTGTTGGCTTTGTGCACCATCGGCATCCTCAAGGAGTACTGGTCGGGCCGTGCGCGTGGTGCGCAGATGCTGCATCTCGACGATTTCCTTGCTGAGGTTTTCGGCATATTCCGCGAGGGCTTCCTAGCGCCTTGACCCCAGGTCAATCGCTCCGGTAGCTGCCGTCTGGCAGCACTGTCGGCAGGTGATAGCTCGCCTCGGTGAGCAACTCGAACACGGCCACATCACCGCTCTGCACCTGCTCGCGAGTGCACAGCTCCCATTCGACGGCGATCCCATCACAGCGGCCGGGGTAATCCTGTGCTCCCAGGATGGAGGTGAGCGCCCAGTAGAAGTACTCGGCCACCTGGCACTCGTACTCGCAGGTCGGGTCGTTGTAGTGATACCAGGCTGCCTCTGGGTACGACGAAGGGATGCTCTGGAAGTGGCCTCCTCGTGCCAGATCCATCGCTTCGGCCAGAGTGGAGCCCGCCGACTCACCGAAAACGTCGGCCCGCAGCCCAGAGTGACCTTTGGAGCTCACCAGGTGCCAGACCTCTTCGAGAGTGGCATCGAAGCCTCTGTCCGCGCTGCTTCCTTCGGGGTGGGTCTCGTCACCGAAGAGGTCTTGGAGGCGGAAGGAGTCGAGCAGGTCGGACTCGAAGACGCCTGAGCTCTCGAGCTCATCTTCGTTCCCGAACATCACCAGCGAGGCACCGCCAGCCTGTTCCGTCATCTCCGCGAGCAGTTCGGCATCATCGACCACTCCGTCTTCGTCATTGTCGAGGTACTGAGCGAGTACATGCGCTGCGTGCAGCACCTTGTCATCGGCGGTGCCGCTACTGGCGAAGATGTTCACGCCAAATACCGATACGTGCTTGCTGAAGTACGTCGAGAACGCGCTGTACTCGCCACTGGGGACCGCACCGATACTCAGTACGGCCTCGTCACCGCCGCTCGGTGGAGTCGAGCAAGCAGACAGCAGGATGGAGGTGACGAGGAGAGCAACGCTCAGATGAGGACGGGAGAGAAGCACAGAAGACTCCAGGTTTGTGGGACCAAAGGAGTGTAGTCTTGCCAGCCGTATGGCGCCCCTCATCTTTGGACCTTTGCTCTCAGGAGACTCCCATGCCCCTCGAAGCCGATAGCCTCGCCCCAGACTTCACGCTTCCCTGTTCCAGTGGGGAGGATGTCACGCTGTCCTCGCTGCGCGGTAAGAAGGTTGTGCTCTGGTTCTATCCGAAAGACAACACACCCGGCTGTACGACAGAGGCCTGTGCGTTTCGAGATCTACGCTCAGAATTCGAGACAGAGGGCGCCGTGCTCTACGGGATCAGCAAGGACTCGCTGCGCTCGCACGGCAACTTTGTCGCCAAGCACTCGTTAGGTCTGCCCCTGCTCTCAGATTCAGAGCTGACGGTACAGAATGCCTTTGGTGTCTGGGTTGAGAAGAAGAATTACGGACGCACCTATATGGGTACGGAGCGCAGCACTTTTCATCATCGATGAAGAGGGGATTGTTCAGCGTGTCTGGCGCAAGGTTCGGGTCAAGGGCCACGTGGACGAGGTGCTGAGCGCGGTACGAGGCGACTAGTTCCGCTACGCGACAGGAGCTTCAGGATGGGTCCTGCTGCTCGGCTGCTCGGACGGCCGAGCGCATCCACCAGAGCACGCCAGCAATCAGCGCCAGCGGCAACAGGGACAGGAAGCCGGTCGTCACCAGGAAGGCGATGCGGCTGCTCTCATTCTTGGTTGCATTGCAGACTGGACAGGCGTCGGCGACCTCTGGAACAAGCAACATCACTGCCGCCAGTGCGAGGGCACAGAACCAGGGGCAAGACCGTCTGACGACGGCGGTCATCAGAGGTAGACCTTGAAATACAGAAAGGGCCATAGCAGGACCACGAAGTACCAGAACACTGTTGCAGTACTCAAGGCATTTCTAGTCAAGGTACCGCGCAGTAGCATCAGGTATTGGCCCACCAGGAAGCAGATCGCTACCACCGCGTGCAGGCTGTGGCAGCCGACAATGAGATAGAAGAAGGAACCGTGGGTGCTCGAGGTCATGGTCAGGCCTTGACCGAGCATCGCAGTCCATTCAACACCCTGGAATCCGACGAAGAACACGCCGAACAGGATCGAGAAGAGCATCGGCGTCTTCGCCTTGCCCGGCTCCTGGTTGAAGCACCTGCTGGCCCACCAGAGCAGGGCTCCGCTGACCAGCAGGGCCGCGGTGTTGAAGGCGGTCTCTTCGGCGGGTAGACGGGGCTGACCGAGGGGCGGCCAGATACCACCATCTGTGCCGGCCTTGACGATCATGAAGGCGCTGATCAGCCCGGCGAAGAACATGATCTCAGTGAGGATGAAGATGATCATCCCGAGCACGCCGTTGGGAATCGCCGGTTTATTACGTACCGGGGGCGGAGTGGGGCGAGACTCGGGGCCTTTCTGGGGCTCTTGGTGCTCGCCGGCTGCGGTATCGGCGTCATTCATGACGCTGTCTCCCCTCAGGGCTACAGGATGCGCCGTGCTCAGTGCGCGGCAGGCTCTTCGTGTTTGTCACCATGTGCTGCCGCCTCATTGGTGTGCGCCGCCGCGTGGCCGTGGCCGTGCCCCTCTTTGTGGCACTCCTCAGGGGCGTTTGGGTACCCCTGAAGACCAACGCACTGCACGCAGCGAATCGCAGTCTTGTGGTGGTCCTCGTCTTCGACCTGAAGACCCGCCAGCTTGCAGTCGGCGATGTTGTTGTGCTCACAACACGAGGCCTGCAGGGCGCCGAAATCGTAGCCCTTTTCCCAGTTGGCCCCCTCTTGCTTCATGACGTCGGGCGCCGTAGCTGCGAAAAACATCACCACAAAGACCAGGCAGGTAGCCAGGAAGTAGTGCACTACCGGCCTCTCGACGTTCAGGTGCATGAAGTTCTTGGCCACCATGTAGGCCTTTACAAAGGCGATGCCGAACGCCGTGATCAGGGTGATGATCTGGATTCCGGTGGCGTCGCCAATAAAGGGGCCGATCACACTGGCAACCAGCAGGACGCAGAGGATGCCCCAGATCTTGATGTAGTGACTATCGTGATGAGTGTCGTCGGACATGCCGTCTCCTGCCTTCTACTTGGCGATGTAGAGAAGGGGGAATAGGAAGATCCAGATGAGATCTACAAAGTGCCAATAGATGCCGATGAGCTCGACTCGCTGTAGTTCCTCGCCCTTTCGAGCGGCCATCGAGATGATGATCATGATCACCATGCCAGCAATGACGTGCAGGCCATGGAGCCCGGCTGCAACGTAGTAGAAGGCCCAGAAGCCATTGGCAGTAATCGTCATGCCGTGGCTTATTTCGGTGGTCCACTCATAGGACTTGACGAGGATGAAGACCAGGCCGCCGAAGCTTGTAGCCAGCAGCAAGTTGGCGGCTCGGACTCCGTTGCCCCTCTCGGCTGCCTGGTGCGCGAGCACAGCAGACAACGATGAAGTCAGCAGCACAAACGTGTTGAAGGCACCGATCCAGGTGTTGGTATTGGCAGCGTGCGAGGCCCACTCAGGGTGTCCCAGACGGTGCATCAGGTAGCCAGCGAGGAGGCCGCCGAAGATGACGATTTCAGAGGCGATCACCCACCAGACAGCCAGTCGGCCGGTAGGAGTGCCGCTTGCTTCGCGGGTTGTGGCAATGGGTCGAATCATGGTGTTTCCAGGGCCAGGGAATCAGGCAGGTTCGTTCTGCGGCCAGAAGTCGTCCTCACGACCGGGGACGCTGTACTCATAGGGACCTCGGTAGCAGGTCGGTAGCTCGGGCCAGTTGCCGTGTCCGGGGGGCGAGGGGGTCGTCCACTCCAGGGTGTTGGACTTCCAGGGGTTGGGTCCGGCCTTCTTGCCT
>CAZEIY010000324.1:0-5202 GCA_964512375.1 uncultured Rickettsiales bacterium
AGACCTTTACCCTTCGTGACGATCAGGGACGTCGAGAGGTCCTGCCCGCCATCTTCTGGGATCAAAACCAGGGCAAGAAGCTTCCCGAACCCGAGCTCAAGCAGGGACCCCTCGTGCAGCAGGCTGCATCTCGACTGCAGGTGCTGGACGCCGAGGCAAATACAGGGCAGAACAAGCCCGCGACCAGAGCTCCAAAGGCAGCATTGAAAGGGCCGCAGCGTAACGATAACGCTCGCCCGAACAAGACGAGAAGGCGTCGTTCAAAGAAACGAAGCCGCTCTCGAGCAGATCAGAAAGAGAACAAATGAGTGCCCGGCCCTTCTACATCACCACCGCGATCGACTACGTCAATGGCACTCCTCACCTGGGGCACGCGTACGAGAAGATCACCACCGACGTGATCGCACGATGGCGACGACTATGTGGTGACGACGTCCGCTTTCTCACAGGCACCGACGAGCACGGCATCAAGGTCGAGAAGACAGCACGCGATGCCGGGTGCAGCCCAAAGGAATACGTAGATGAGCTTGCGCCGGTCTTTCGACAGACCTGGGACATGCTCGATGTCAGCTACGACCGCTTTATTCGCACCACCGACCCCGACCACGCCCGCAGCGTCGTCGCGCTTCTGGAACGAATCCGCGAGAACGGCTACCTTGCCGAAGGCACGTATGAAGGCTGGTACTGCGAGGGGTGCGAGGCCTTCAAGACAGAGAAGGACTTCAAGGATGGCAAGTGCCCCGAGCACCCCACGCGTGAGCCACGCTGGCTCGAAGAGACCAATCTCTTCTTCAAGCTCAGCGAGTTCACCCAGCCGCTACTTGATCACATCGCCGAAAACCCCTCCTTCGTAGAGCCCGAGTTCTGACGAAATGAAGTGCTTGGTCTGCTCCGCGAAGGCCTGGAAGACATCTCCATCTCACGCAGCACCCAGAGTGTCCATTGGGGTATCCCGATTCCGTTTCGCGAGGACACGGTGATCTACGTCTGGTTCGACGCGCTAATCAACTATCTTACAGGCGCAGGCTTCGGCACCGACGAGCAACTCTATGAGCGCTATTGGCCCTGCAGTGTCCACATCATTGGCAAGGACATTGGTCGTTTCCACTGCATCATCTGGCCGGCGATGCTCATGGCGGCGGGACTGCCCCTTCCGCACAAGGTCTTCCTTCACGGATGGGTGCTCACTGCCGGCGAAAAGATGAGCAAATCCTCCGGCGTATCCGTTGACCCTCAGGGCATCGCAACCACCTATGGCGCTGACCCTCTTCGCTATTTCCTCACCTCTGAAGTCACCTATGGCCGCGATGGCGAGTTCAGCTGGCAGCGCTTCGAAGAGGTCTACAACGCACACCTCGCCAACGGCCTGGGCAACCTTCTCTCTCGCTCGATAGGCATGGCCATCAAGTACTTCGACAAAGTGCCCGATCCGAAAGGCCAGGTGGACGAGTTCCTCGCGGACACTTGCGCTCAAGCTGTGTCGTCAACGGCCAGCAGCTATGACCGCCTCGAGCTACACCGCGCGACCTCCGCTGCCTGGAAGATCATCGCGACCTGCAACGAACAGATTCAACATCGCGAGCCCTGGAAGATGGCAAAGGACCCGGATCAGCAAGAGCGACTTGCGACCTTCCTCTACGGCATCCTTGAATCGATACGCATTGCGGTCGTGCTGCTGAGCCCCGTGATCCCCAGCAAGGCGAGAGAGTGCCTCTCGGCGCTTGGAGCTGACTGCGTTATGAGTTATCCGGCATCTACAGAGTGGGGAGGGCTGACACCCGGCCTACCTCTGGCCAGACCAGTCCCATTGTTCCCACGCATCGAACAGTTGATCGAACAAGCCTGAGAATCGACTCGCCGAAGACGAGCCCCATGCTGGCTGATCGTCGGAAATCGGAGCGCTCCACGCGAGGGAAGAACCCCGCAAAAGCGACTACTTCTTGGCGGTCTTCTTCTTCGCTTTGGCCTTCGCAGGAGCT
The DNA here is from genome assembly GCA_964512375.1 of uncultured Rickettsiales bacterium. Taxonomy (GTDB): domain Bacteria; phylum Myxococcota_A; class UBA796; order UBA9615; family UBA9615; genus UBA6601. The sequence continues at coordinate 1,980 of CAZEIY010000324.1, forward strand.
GCAGGCTCCTTTTTGGCCTTCGCAGGAGCTGCAGGCTCCTTGTGAATAGCGAAAGCCGGCGTCGTGCCCTTTGCGGCCAACGCCTTCTTACGGGCTGCGCCCATCTTGGCGTGCTTGCGTCTGCGAATGGAATTAGTCTTCTTAGTAAGGGAAGCCATGTCGTCTCCTGAAGGCGCCGGACTGTATGCGGAGCCGACGCCAGTGTCAACAGCCGCGGATGGAACGCCGGTGCTCGAGGGCAGGGAGTTCCCGACGGACCTGGCGGGTGCGGGACGGGTGCACCGTGGCCAGGGCGAGCCCAGGAGTCACGTCGAGACGAGCCTGAATCTCTCCCCAGGGATCAATGACCATGGAGTTCCCGTAGCTCTCGCGTCTGGGGTTATGGCGTCCGCCCTGATCAGCGGCTACGACCCAGCACTGCTGCTCGACCGCCCTGGCACGCAAGAGCAGCTCCCAGTGTGCAGCACCTGTATGAGCAGTGAAGGCGGCAGGAACCATCAGGACCTCAGCGCCCGCTGCCCGAAGGCCCTCGTATAAGACGGGAAAGCGCAGGTCGTAGCAGACACTCAAGCCCACGCGACCGAGTGGGCTATCGACCAGGACCAATTGATCGCCAGGAGTCACTGTGGCGCTCTCACGAAAGCTGGGTCCAGCAGCCATCTCGATGTCGAAGAGATGGATCTTGCGGTAGACCGCGACGACTTCGCCTGTGGGCGCGATCACAGGTGAGCTGTTATAGACCCGTCCCGGCAGGTCACTACGCTCAGCAAAAGAACCGGCAAAGATCCACAGGCCGAGTTCCACTGCCAGCTTGCGCATGGCGTTGATAGAGGGGCCATCGAGGTCTTCGGCGCCTGCCACTTTTTCAGCATCCGCACCAATAAATGGCCACATCTCTGGAAGACAGGCCACCTCACATCCGCAATCGGCCGCTTCGCGGACCAGGTGGGCGGCGGCCCTCAGATTTGCTGCACGATCAGCACCAGAGCACAATTGAATTGCCGCGAGCCGCACCGAATCGGCGGAGACGACCTCTTCGCTCACTCACTGCTCCCAATGATGGGTCGCTCCGCTTCGATCGTATCTTCCGTGGCCGCCCCCTCGAAGACGCCGGCTCTAGTCTCCTCGACGACACTGTCGACAACAGCCTGCAGATTGCCGCCGCTCTCTTCGAAAACCCGAAGTTGGCGATCGGCTGAGGTACCCCCGTCGAGAATCTTGAGGCAATACTCGGCCTCAGCACGCGAGCCAAGATCATCAAGAACAGGATCCAGAAAGACCAGTAGTTCATCGAGCAGATAGCCGAACTCGACCTCAGTACGCTTGCCGAAGTCGATGAGCTTGCCCTTCACTCCGTGCCGCATGGCCCGCCACTTGTTCTCTTCAATGAGGGCCCGGGGATACTGACGCCAGCCAAGGTTCTCGTCCCTGAGTTGGCGTAGGCGTACAACGATGGCCTGCACGAGGGCGGTAAGGCAGATCGTCTCCTCAACCCTGGTACTCAAGTCACAGATTCTGAACTCGACAGTGGGGTACCTGTGATGGGCTCGAATGTCCCACCAGATCTTGCCCGCATCCTCGATGCAACCTGTCTCAACCAGGATGTCGATGTGCCGCTTCAGCTCCAGCGGCGAACGAAACTTGGACGGAATGCCTGTCCGTGGAAACCGGCGAAACACCCCCGATCGCGTCGACATAAGACCCGAGCGGCGTCCGAGCCAGAACGGAGAAGAGGAGGACAGGGCTAGCAGGTGGGGGAGGAAGTAGCGTGCTTCATTCATCACCTCGACCGCGGCCTCGGGCGAAGGCACCCCGACATGGACATGGAGACCAAAGATGAGGTTTCCTCGCGCGACATCCTGCATATCATCGACGATCTGCTGGTAGCGCTTGCGCCGGGTAATCTGCTGGTCCTTCCAGTCAGAGAATGGGTGGGTGCCCATCGCTGCAATGGTCGCGCCAGTGTTCTCAGCATCCCGAATGATCATCCGCCTCAGGCGACAGACGTCTCTTCGAACATCTGCGATGTTCCTGCACACTGGAGTGGCCACCTCGACCACACTCTGGTGCAGCTCGGGCTGGAACATCAGGTTCTCGCCGATGGCACGACTCCCCTTAGCCATGCGGATCAACGTATGGATGTGAGACTTGAGCCCGCGAGTCTCTGGATCGATGATCGCGTACTCTTCCTCAACGCCCAGAGTGTACTCGTGCTTACTCACTGCTTCAGTTCCCCCAATTGGTCCGATACAGGTTCCGATCGTAGCAGGGAAGCCGTTATCATGCCCTACCGCTGGGACATCTACGTTCTGTGATCTTCCCCGCCCCGTTTGTAACGACTCAGCTACGTGCCTTTCGGGGACACCAAGAAAGTCGGCACCATACCCCCCCCAGCCGTAACGTTGGCGAGGTCACTACCTGACAGTCGAGTCAAGAAGCCACCGAGTGCTCCGCGAAACACATATGGGTCGCGGTCTACCAGGAAGCACCCGTCTCCTCTACTGCCATCCATCATCGGAAAATCCAGGCTACGTACCGGCACCCGCCTCTGCACAACATGGGGAAGAGCAGTGGCGCGCTCGATAGCCTGTTCCCAAGTCTCTTGATCGACATTCCACCCCAGGCAGACGCCATGGCCGCCGTAGTCATTGTCGGGCTTGATAACCAGGTCACTCCGGTGCCTGCGAACGTAGTCCACCAGGTCCACCTCGCCTTCTTCACCGGGGCCGGCAGTCCTCGTCTCGACCAGGACCCTCGTCCAGGGAACATGCGCATCGAGGACCTTCCGCTCTTCGTCACTGAAGCGAACCGGGGTGCTCGGGTCTGTCAGGTGCGCAAAGAGACGCTTTCGGTGGAGCAAATGAGCACGAAACGGATTGACCATGCACACAGCCCGCTGCCGCACCGACTCGACAAGGGCGGCTACCTCATCTGGACGGGTAAGACAGTCCTCAAAGAGGACCCGTCGATAGACCATGTCGACTCGAGCGCCTAACGCATAGAGGCGACCTCCACGAAAGTCCAGATCCCGTGGGTCCGCGACCACCGCAGAATAGCCAGCGCGCTGAAAGCTTCGAGAGAGAAGCCTGAACTCGGCGACGGTTGGACTGTCCCTCCAGTCGACAATGGCGATGCGAGGCTTGCCCGCTCCCCTACCCCACTCGTTCCAGGTCGTCAGCAGAGCCTGGAGTAGCCAACCCACAACTCGCAAAGGCCGAAAATC
>CAZEIY010000325.1:0-5198 GCA_964512375.1 uncultured Rickettsiales bacterium
CTGACCACCAGTGGCGATATTGAGTTTGTCGGGCTCAAAGGAGGCTCCTTTGAGATGGGCTGCACCGCAGGACAGTTGTCTTGTGGCAATTACAACAATGAATCGCCGGTCCACAGTGTGACACTGACGAACGACTTCTGGATGGGGAAGACCGAGCTGACTCAGGCCCAGTACCAGGCGCTGATGAGCAACAACCCATCGGCCTTCACCTCCTGTGGAGGCAACTGCCCGGTGGAAATGGTCAACTGGTACGACGGGGTGGCTGTCGCGAACGCGTTGTCCATCGCCGAGGCTCTGCCAGCCTGCTACACGGTGAACGGGACGACTGTTTCGGTGAACAGCGCAAGCGGTTCAGTCTATGACTGCGCTGGCTACCGCCTGCCGACCGAAGCCGAATGGGAGTACGCCGCACGAGGCGGAACGGACCTGCCCTATTCGGGAAGCAGCGCTGTCGGCGACGTAGCCTGGTTCGATGGGAACAGCGGCTCCACCACCCACCCTGTAGCCACCAAGCTCCCTAATGCCTGGGGCCTGTATGACATGAACGGCAACGTGTGGGAGCGAGTCTGGGACAGGTATGGCTCAAGCTACTATGACAGCAGTCCCGGCGCCGACCCAGAGGGCCCAAGCACCGGGTCGACCCATGGTATCCGTGGCGGAGGTTGGAGCAGCGGAGGCGACCCCCAGACACGTCTCACCTGGCGCGAGGGCTACACCCCTAACAGCAACTACAGCAAGGTCGGCTTCCGCCTCGCCCGCACCGTAATGGTAGACGGCGACGGCAGGAGCCTCGCCACCGCCGGCACCGACTGCTCGACGATTCTCAATGGCGGTTTCTCGACCGGCGATGGCAACTACTGGATCGACGGAGGCGGCAGCGCGGCTTTCGGGGCCTACTGCGACATGAGCACCAATGGCGGTGGCTGGACGCTTATCGCCCAGGGAGGATCGCTGAAGTGCGGGGCGGATGGCTCCTCGTTGGCAGTAGCCAACGACATGAGGGACACCGACAGCTGCAGCTACCTCGAATACAGCAAGGTCCAGCAGTTAGCGCTCCTTGGCGGCGACGTGCGTCTCCAGGTGGGCGACAACACCACGGACTTCGGGGACTGGACTGAGACAGCATTGAGCCAGGACACCCTGGCCATAGAGGCCCTTCAGAGCTCCAACGGCAACTGGCACAACGGCGCGACCTGGGACAACTGGAGTTGGAATTGGTCCTGTGGTCCATCCATGGCGAACGGTTGGCCGAACATGTTCCAGGCCTGTGGGGACGGCTGGGCCGTGCACTGGATCTCCGCCAACTACCTCCACAGCAACAACGGCGCCACAGCCAACCCCAACCAGGTGTCCGCGACCTGGATCCGCAGCACCACACCGGACCTGGACGGCGACGGTTATGCCACCTGGGAGGACTGCGACGACAACAACCCTCAGCTGCCGCCAGATGCGAACAACGATGGCATTCCAGAGGGCTGCGGTGTGATGTCAGTCAGCAGCGGCAACAACCACAGCTGCGCTCTTGACTACGATGGTCGGGTCACCTGCTGGGGGGACAACACCTATGGTGAGTCCAGCCCTCCTCTGCCGGGCAGGTACACGGATTTCGACGCGGGCGGCTCCTATTACAACTGCGCCATCGACAGTGACAGTGCTGTGGAATGCTCCACTGGCTACAACACGGTCGGTCAGGCCTCCCCCCCCACCGGAAGCTTTGTTCAGGTCACCGTGGGGGATTTCCATTCCTGCGCTCTCGACGCTGCCGGTGCGGTCCAGTGCTGGGGAAATTCCGCTGACCCACCGGGCGTGTTTACCCAGATTGATGCGGGGAACACGCACACATGCGGCCTACGCACCAGCGGCGAGGCCTATTGCTGGGGGGGAAGTAATACCTATGGGCAGGCCACGGCGCTCGGAGGCGTCTTCACTGAGATCAGCTGCGGTGGGCCCGCAAGCTGCGGCCTGCGCACCGACGGCACAATCGAGTGCTGGGGTAGAAATAACCACGGCCAGAGCACGCCCTCTACCAACGGTCCCTACGTACGCATCAGCGCGGGCAGCATGACGGGATGCGCTATCGATCAGAATGGCTTGCTCGACTGTTGGGGTTCCAATGACGATGGGGCGGCGACACCACCTACCGGCAGCTTCACCCAGGTAAGTGCGGGGCTAGGTCATGCCTGCGCAGTGCGCACCAATGGCTCCGTTGCGTGCTGGGGCAGTGACAGTTCAGGCGAGGCCACCGTGCCCACAGATACCGACAACGATGGAGTGTTTGCCTCGGAGGACTGTGATGACAACGACCCCTCGGACACGAGCCGCCCCGGCTCCTCTGCGTCCTGTCCGGGGGAATCCTGCCTGGACATCCTGGAGAGCTCAGGCTCTACGGGCGATGGCGATTACTGGATCGACCCGGACGGTTCCGGATCCTTCGAGGCTCACTGTGACATGACCACCGACGGGGGGGGGTGGACCGTGTTGTTCGTCATGAACGAGACCACATACACCGCTGAAGCTGGCATAACTGTTGCCCTGAGTTCAGATGCCGCCGGCAATGCCCGCTGGAGCTACGACGGCACGGCGACCACCAGCTACATCAACGAGCTGGGTAGCGGCGGCGAATACTCCCAGCCAGCGACCTGGACGATGGTCTTCGATGAGTGGCAGGCGGGGAGCCCCGGCCAGGGCATGTACTCGACCACAGCCACCACATCGTTCGACTCTGCGGTCGTGTTGGAGACGTTCTCCGGGTCGGACGTGCAAGCGGGGTTCACGAATGGTGGCTATGTGTGTTCCGGTGCCTGCGCAGCGGTGCCTGGCACGACCTACCACCCATCGGGCGTCTTCGACCAATACCACTTTGCGTTCAACCAGGACCGACCATCCTCCTCCTCAGCTCAGTGTCGCTTCTCAACCGGCATCGACGATGACGCGGGCTCCAACGACTCAGTACACGGCTTGATGTGCCTCTACCCCGACGGAACTCCCCTGATGGCCTATCGCCACCTGGTGACCGATGGCTACGTGCTGATGGGGAGATAGCCTCCTCATCGGGACCACGCTGGCGGCACCTTGCGGTGGGCACGCTGCATTCGCACCGACTGCCGGCTGATCCCGATAGCCTGAAGAGCCCTATCCTCTGCCAAAAAACGCGCTAGGCTCTCTGCTCGGAGGTGGTGATGGGATTTTCGGCGCGATTCACTCAGTGCTCATTGGGTGTGCTCCTGGCCCTGCTCGCCGGCTGCGCGACGGGCTCGATCGGGTCACAGGACTTTGACGGGGACGGCACCCAGGATGGCGACGACTGTGACCCATCGAATGCCAGCATCTATCCGGGCGCCGAGGACCCCTACGGCGACACCATCGACCAGGACTGCGATGGCGTCGATGGGGACGCAGGCGACCTCGACAACGACGGCACGGCCAATGAGGACGACTGTGCTCCCGAAGATGCTGACATCTACCCGGGCGCCGACGACACGTACGGCGACGACATCGATCAGAACTGCGACGGCATCGACGGCATCGACAGCGACGGCGATGGCTACGCCAGCACCGACAGCGGCGGCGATGACTGCAACGACGGAGACGCCGGCATCCACCCCGGCGCCGACGACCCCGATGACGCCATCGACCAGGACTGCGACGGCTTCGGGCGCCAGACCACCGTCGACTTGAGGCCCGATAGTCCCATGACTTCCGATGTCCTCTACATCCAGGTCGACAGCGATTCGGCTGTACTGGGAATCGCATGGTTCCTCGATGGCGTCGAACGAAGCGAATACGCAGGATTCGAGGAGATCCCTTACTCTCAGACCAGCCGCGAGCAGACCTGGCGGGTCGAGGTGACCCCCTACAACGCAAGCGCCGAGGTAGGAACCGCAGCGAGTGACTCTGTCATCATCGGCAACAGCGCCCCTACTATCTCTTCTGTCTCCATTGTGCCCGCGCCGGCCTACTCAATCGACACACTCACGTGCAGCTATACGGGCTATGCCGATCTGGACGGCGACCCAGACGCATCCACCTTCAACTGGACGGTAAACGGTGCTCCCGCAGGCACGGCGAGCACCCTCGCCGGCAGTTTCGCCGCCGGCGACACAGTGGTTTGTACCGTGACCCCCTTCGACGGAACCCTGCAAGGAGCACTGGACACGGCAACCACGACCATCGCCAGCCCACCCTGCCCCCTGGTGGTCGAAACCACCGGCACCAGCACTGGGGTCGGCAGTGCGGCCCGTCCCTTCGGCACTCTCCAGGCCGCCGTGGATGCGACTGCTCTCGGTTCCTGCCTCGCCATCGACCTCGGCCCGGGCGAGTACGTGGAGTCGGTCAATCTAGCGGACCGCAATGTGGTCATCGTTGGCCGAGATGGGCCTGCCTGGACCGTGCTCCGAGCTGTGAGCGGCCGGGCACTCTCCATCTCCGGCGGGCAGAGCTCGGCCTGTTCCGTGTCCGGCATTACCTTTACCGGCGGCCGCTGCCTGGGGATCGGCAACGGCTCGTCGCCCGTGATCCGTGACAACGTGTTCGATGCCTGCACCTCTAGCGGCAGTGGGGCTGCCATTGGAATCGGAGGGGGGGCGAACCCCGAAATCTTCGACAATGACTTCGACTCCAACGTGTCCAGCAACGGGGGCGCGATCAGCGTGACCGGTGGCGCGAGCCCGCACATCCATGACAACGACTTTTCGGACAACAGCGCCGTCAACGGTGGGGCAATCTACAACTCGGGAGGGGCCGCGCTGATCCAGAACAACGACTTCATCGATAACGACGCAAGCCAAAAGGGCGGGGCTGTATCGAACCACTCTGGCTCCAGCACCTCGATCCTGGGAAACTACTTCCGGAGAAACCAGGGCCAGTGGGGAGGCGGGGTGCACTGCCATGGCTCGAACTTGACCATGTCTTCGAACACCTACTCCTCCAACTCGCCGAGCTCGAACTACTGCAGCCCCACCTGTTCGGGCTGCTCCAACAACTAGCCCGAGGCAGCGTCTAGGCACGGCCACCTGCCCTGTCGTCGTCACCGCTGGTGTCGTCGAGAAGGTTGGGGGGTATGCGCCAACCAGCTGCGCCCCCTTCCCCCCCGACTTTCTCATCGCGGTAGGCTTCCGATCCAGCCGGCATTGCATGTAAGTCGGATCGTGCTTATCCGGCTGACTCAGGTCGGGACAGTTTCTGGCCCCCCTCCATGG
>CAZEIY010000326.1:0-5185 GCA_964512375.1 uncultured Rickettsiales bacterium
GACGAGAAGCTGGAGCGCGAACGGGAGCTGAGACATCCGCTCATCCTCTCTCCTCGGCCATCAGACGACAACTCACCCGACTTCGCTGAATGATGGACGGAGACCGCGATCGAGTTTTGGGACACGACGAGTAGTACCGCTCAGTTCGGAAGTCCTATCCAGAGGGTGATCCAAAGCAGGAGCGGGACGAAGCAGAGTAGGACAGTGACCAAAGTGGCCAGCTGAGCCAGACGCTCGAGCTTCATCGTACGCAGCGACTTGCTGAGAAATAAGCCACTCACACCCACGGCGGCGATGGGGGCGAGGGTGCCCACCCTGATCCAACCCAACGGACTGCGATAGCCCTGACGGAAACCACCAAAGTGGTGAAACTCTTCCCGGAAGATCTCAAACAGGTTCGGTGAATCCTCATCAGACATAGATCTCAAGCCTCCCTAAGGACATCTCTCATTGATTGCGGTAACTGCCGCCAGATTTCAACCACGAGGTCCATCGGGACCCCCCACCTGACCGCTGCAAGTGCCCCTGCCATAGAAGCGATAGTGTCACTATCACCCCCCGCCGACACGGCAAGACGCAAGGTAGCCTCAAAGTCCCCTGCTTCAAAGAAGGCAGCGAAGGCAACCGGTACCGTAAGGATGGCCCGCGAACTGAAGTCCGGCTGCGACCTCCACCATGCGAGGTCCTTGTCGAGGGGCTGACCCAACTGTCCTTCGACAAGAGCACGGATCTGACGGTCTGTCCCGCCGCGACGCAGTAGGTAGATGCTTCCTGCCATGACCTGAGCGGAGAGCAGCCCTTCGGGATGATCGTGTGTGACTGCGGCGCTCACACAGGCCTCACGCAACACCTCTTCCAGACTCTCGACGAGCCACCCAATGGCAGACACCCTCATCGCTGCCCCGTTTCCGTAGCTTCCATACGGACCCGCCGCTGAGCCAAGGAAGACCCAGCGTTGGAACGCCTCTCCATAGCCGGCATCAGGGAAGCGCGATGCCCATCGACGATAGGCTGCCGCATAGTCGCGGTCGCCTATCCGAGCGTCGAGAGTTGCCACCGTGAGTACCGTGTCATCAGTAAATCGACACTGCTCGTGGAGCAACGAGAAGTCCGTCTCACCTGTGTTGTTCCGCTCGAAACGCGAGCCGACGAAGTCGCCAATAATGGCCCCCATCGACGGAGACGACGCCAACCTGTGGAGTTGTCTTTCACCACGAACGTCATCAGTCACTGGGGGTTGCCAACATCTTCAACTAGCACGTGAGCATCTTCCCCTGGGAAGGTTGTAAAAGTTCCGATCTGGCTAACGAGATAGACAGCCGCGAAAAAGATGGCTACCGCAAATGAGTACCAAAAGTACTCTTCCAAAGCACTGGGAACCGGGTTCCGTCGGTTGAAGTCCTCCCAATAATCAAACTTTGCATACTCATCCTGCAGTCGACCGGAAAGAAAGATGGTCGGAGCATGGCCAAGATCACTCGCTTCAAGAGCCTGCAGAGCCGCGTCGATACGAGCAATGGAGTCTCGGTATCTCGCCAGCCCAACCTCGGCCCAATGGGTTCGAGCCCAACCGATCCGCTCATCATAAGTAACGTGCAGGCCTAGTTCTCTGGCAATGCCAGCGAAGACCCCAGTGTGATTGCAGTGTCCCTCTTGGCCCTTGGGTGGGGAAAGGAAATCGCGCCACTGTCCTCGTTCCCCGCCCGATGCAAGGCTGAGAATCTCTCTCTCCCACGCCAACTGGTGTGCGAGTTCGTGCACAACGGTTTCGGCAAGCGACCTGCCAGTTCGGCCTTCTGCAATGAGCTGGATAATTGGCAATAGGCCCTCGGGAGCCTCCTTTCCGGCTTTCTTGCAGCGCACCAAGACCCCCTCGGCCCGGGAGTCCGGAACGAACCGTCCCACGAATCGATCATCATCGGACCGGGCAAACACGTACAGAACACACCCCTTCAACTCGGAGTGATTTCCGCGTACCGCCTCGACCAGGTAGTCCAGGGCCGCACCCAGATCCCCTAAGCGCCTTCTAGCTGCAAAGGACGACATCTCATTCTTCTGCTCAAGCCTCATCCTGTAGCTCCATGCTCTCGATCAGGTACGACTGCATTCTGGCGAGGCGGTCAATGACCTCAACGGTCTCCTCGTGCTCGACTCCAAGAGCCCTGGTCTTCACGAGGACGAGGTGCTGATAGAGCGCCAGGGCGGCGGTAAAGCGGCGACGGCTGTAATGGAGGTTTGCCAGGTTCAGCATCGCGACCTGGATCTTGCGGTGGTCCAGGCCCAGCGCCTCACCCCCCTCATCGACTACCCGTTCCAGTAGCTTGCGTGCCTCATCGATATGACCAAGTTTCCAACAAAGGCAGGCGAGTCCGTTCATGCTGCACAGTGTTCCGGGATCGCCTATTCCATGATGTTCCTCGCCGACGCGGGCAGCCCGGCGATACAGGGTTTCAGCGTCTTCGACGCGCTCGAGCGACTCATAGAGTCCCGCCAGATCACGAAGTACAGCCAGGGTCTCCCTGTGCCGAGGGCTCAGGCTACGTACTCGGGCGTCCAGGGCACTCTTATAGAGACGCTCTGCAGCATGGAAGTGGTCCATTGACTCGTGGAGCTCTGCGAGGTCGAGCATCGACTCGATGGAGTCTTCGTGATCGGGGCCGAGTATCTCACTGCGCATATCCAGAACCCGCTGGTACATACGCTCTGCTTCACCCTCCCTACCGGTCTCTTCCAACAACGAGGCAAGGTAGCGCTCTGCAGTCAGCGTGTCTGGATGATTCAAACCCAAAGTTCGCTGACGAACTGCATGCACGTGAGACAGAATAGGCTCGGTCTCTTCATACAGACCCTGTAGACCGTAGGCCACACCAAGATCGAATGCCGCTTCGAGGGTCTTTGGATGGTCCTCTCCCAGGGTGCGCTTACGTGATTTGAAGAGCTTATCGAGCAGCGGCCCCGCCTTCTCATAGCTCTTCTGATCCTTATAGCTCTCGGCCAGCTCCCAGGTAGCATCGACAGTTTCCGGATGATCCGCTCCAAGACGTTGTTCGATTTTCTGTAGTTCTCGTGTCGTGATCGTCACATGTACCTACGATGCTCGGAAGGTCGGCAGACCTCTGCACTTGTGTACCTTCCCATCAAGCTGCCGGAAATGCTGTGAGATGTGCGATGGCTCCATCAGCCCAAAGCGCGGATAGCTGTGACCGAGCAGCCTCAAGACGAAGATCTGTGCCACTGCCGGGAGAAGCGTGAGTAGTAAACTCACCCGTCAGAGTTTCGTTAAGCAACATCATCGGATCAGCATCGAGGGCTGGACTCGCTTCTGGCTGCTGCACGATGCTCTCACTTGCTCCCTCGGCTGCGGGTGCGTCGACATCGGATTCTGCACTGAGCCCAACACCCTCCTCCTCGTCCTCCAGGCCTAGACTCAACTGCACGGCAGGAATCGCGATCGTGCGAGGGCTTCCGAACGGGTCCTCAAATGGGACTTCCTCAGGCCTCACGCCACGACGGCGGTTTTCCCGGGCGGTGCGACGTTCCTCACGCTTCTGCTTGTGCCTGGTGCGAGCGTTGGTGACTACCGCCTCAAAGCTATAGGAGCGCAAAAGGCGCTTATGGGCCGAGGCATACACCTCGGGTCGCGCCACCAGATCCAGCCCAAGAAAACGTCCATCGACATAGGCAGCGATGCCAACCTGCCCGTCCTGGCTCGGGATTGCGTCGACGAATCGATCGACATGCACACTATCGGCAGCCAGCGTGTCACTCAACGCACCAGTCCTTGAACGCACACCGCGACTTCTCTCGTAGTCGGCAACCTCGCTCCAGACCGTGGTCTGGTCCGCGTCATAGCCACGCGCGCGCTTGAGGCTTGCGGTAACGCGAGCGCTCTTCGACGAGCGCATGGACGACGGCATGATCCGCTCGTGAGTCGCAAAGTTTCGGCTCACGCGGCTCCAGCGACCTCTCTCGACACAAGAGACCGGCACCTTCACGAAGGCTCCAGCCTTCACGAAGATGCTCGTGTTGAGAATGCGATTCTGCTTCGCGCCGATCAGCTCCTCGCCATCGAGGAGGAGGAGAGGCAGACCGCCATTGTTCTTTACCAGCAGCTCCGGGACACTGCCCCCCTCGCTCACTTCACAGACCTCAGCGGTCTGTGCCTTGAGTGCCTCAACAAGAGTCACAACCTGGGGTCCCTTCGCCGGCGCGAAGAGCGGATAAATCGTGAGGTTTTCGTGAGTAATGGGCGGGCCGACTATGACCTGATCAAGATGTTGCTGGATATTCTCGAGCATGGGCACTCCTTTGCGGGGGTAAATGGTTAGTCAAAGAGAGGAGAAGAGTTGCTTGATTGGCTTGCGCACCAGCGCACCAGGTAGCGCCGTGCGCCGTCCCAGTCTTCGCTCTTGATGTGCGTTCCGTCGGTTCCGAAGAAGTCGGTACCACCCTCGTAGTAGCCACAAAAGCCAATTACGGGGTATCCAGCCAGCTCTCGTACAGAGGAGGCCAGTTCCCTCGCCAGGTTGATGCGAAGCTCCCCGAGAAGCCATGTTCTGGCCCCTGCCTGGCTCGGCTGCCCCACCCCCTTGATAATGTCCTCAAGGCAATTCTGGACATGCACGAGGTCCGGTTGTGACCTCAGCTGGTCTATCGAATCGAAGCGCAGCGGCCAGCAAGCCTCCAGAATGAAGACACCCGCGCTCCGGAGTACTGAAAGCAGCTCCGGATACTGAACAAGCAGACTCCTTAGCGCGGTCCACTCAAGGCCAACAGCGGTTCCCGTCACTCGGAAGAGGTCAGCTCGATTCAAGCGCACAGAGGCCTCCTATCTACCGATGCACCGAGCACCGACGGTCTGCCATCTACCGATGCACCGAGCACCGACGGTCTGCCGTAGAGCAAGGGCAACCCCGCGAACAGGGCGCACAACGCCACCATTCAGGAGAGTTGCCAGATGTAATTCCGGGGAGATTCAAGACCTCGACCGGACACTTCGTTGCCTTCGCTGCGAAGGCCGCATTCCCGCTGAAGCGGGCGAGCACCTTGGGCGTCCATCCCAGGTTGCCGGACTAAAGTCGCTCTTAATGCGGTCTTCACCCTAACACCAATTTTTACGCTAAGTCAAGGCTTTTTTGGCGTCCGAACTGCTGTCCTGAATCAGAGCCCTCAGAGCCGCCCGTGG
>CAZEIY010000327.1:0-5179 GCA_964512375.1 uncultured Rickettsiales bacterium
GAACCTGTTCGCCGGCATCGACCACGTACGCGCCGCTATCGATGCTGCCGGTGGCGAATCCAGACCTTCCGCTGCCCGAGACGCTGCGCTCGCCGCCGCAGGTGACTTCGCAGATGCCGATGCCAATGCCTGCGAATCCATCGGCAAACATGGAGCGGCCCTCCTCGAAGACGGCTGGGGGATAGGCACCCACTGCAACGCCGGCTGGCTTGCCTTCGTCGACTGGGGTTCCGCACTCTCTCCCATCTACCAGGCCCGTCGTGCGGGCAAGACGCTGCGAGTCTTCGTCGACGAGACGAGGCCACGAGGGCAGGGTTCCCGGTTGACCGCCTGGGAACTGGCTGGCGAAGGCATCGAACACGCGGTCATCGCTGACAATGCCTTTGGTCACCTCGCCGCCCGAGGCGAGATCCAGGCGGTGATCACCGGCGCTGACCGGATCGCTGCCAACGGTGATGTCGCCAACAAGATCGGTACGTTCGGGCACGCAGTAATCTGTCGACATGTCGGGATTCCGTTCTACGTAGCCTTCCCTTCCGCCACGGTCGATGCGAACTGTCCAAGCGGCGCCGAGATTCCCATCGAAGAGCGCAGCGGAGACGAAGTGCGCTGGACAACTGGTGAGGACGAAGACGGTGTGCTGCGGAGGGTTCGCACGACACCAATGGACTGCGCTGCGCGCAATCCTGCCTTTGACGTGACGCCAGCGGAGTTGGTCGATGGGCTCATCTCCGAGACCGGTATTTACCCTGCGTCCAAATCTGGAATCGCCGCTCTCCTCAAGGCCAGTACAAACTGAGTTGACATAGGCTCAGGCGGGCGAATACCCTCGGGCGCCCCGTAAGCTTCTCACGCGCGTACACCCGAGAGCAGTCATGACCAGCCCCCCTGGCACAGCGAGTCCCTACACAACCTCGTCGGCGACGAGTTTCTCGACCGCAGGGCTCACGCACGCCCTGCTCGAGCGCGGCCCACTGCTCGTCTACGTCGTCGACCAAGAGGGTCGGGTCCTGCTGGTCAATCACGCGTTCACCGAGACCACCGGCTGGAATGCGGAGGAATGCAGCAACCTCGACGCGCTACTGGAGCGGCTCTACCCCGACCCCGAATACCGCGACGTAGTTCACAGGGTTCACGTGAGTCGCTCTGCAGGTACTCAAGTCCAGGACATCGAGTTGACCTTGCGTTGCAAGGACGGCACCGATGCACTGATCTCGTGGAGCACCGCCTGGCTCACCGACCCGGGTGGTCAGGCCATTGGATACGCCTTCCTGGGTGCCGACTCCACCAGCACCCGCAACCTCCGCCATCTGCTCTTCTTGTTCCGATCGGCAGTTGAAGGTGTGAACGAAGCGGTCATCCTGACCGACCCCGCGGGACGGATCTTCAGTTGGAACTCAGGAGCGACCGAACTGCTCGGGTTCTCGGCCGAGTCCGTAGAGGGCAAAATCCTCGCCGAGTTCTATGGGCCCAGCGATGAACCAGAGGCAGCCATTGCTGACAATGGGCACTTCGAAGGCGTGGTCGAAATGCACCACGCTGATGGCAGCGAGCGAACGCTAGCCATGTCACTACGGCACCTCAAGACAGACGCTGGTGCACAGGCCGCCAGACTCTGCGTGCTGGCTCCGCCCGACGCTGCAAAAGAACTCAACGAACGCATCGATGACCTCACCAGCAACATTGCAGGACTCGAGGAGGAACTGCAGCAACAGGATCAAAGCGAAGACCGGCACGAGGCAGCGCTCGCAGAACTCAGAGCAACAGCCCGCGAGGAAGCCAGCGAGGCATCCGAGTTGCTCGAATCGATTCGGCAGGAAGCGCTTCGTGACGTGTCCTCGATCGAGGAGACCCTCTCCGCTGCCAGAGGCCGCTCAGATGAATTGACCTCTCGGAACGAGAACCTCCGTGACCAGGTTCGACATGCCAAAGACAAGCTCAAAGAGACCGAGGCCGAGCTGAGCGATGTCCGCAACGAAGCAAGCGACGTCCGCCGAGATCTCGACGCAGCCGAACAGAAAGCTGCCGAAGCAAACAGGAGAGCTGACGAGGCCGAAGAGAGGGCCGAAGCAGCCAACAAGAACGGAGAGCAGGGCGCCGCGCTGATCGAAGGGCTCGAGAGCAAGCTCGCCACCGCCCTGCAACAGTGTGAGGCTGCGCAGGCTGAAATAGACGGCCAGGAACAAGAACTTGAGCGACTGGCCGCCGATCTGGCTGCGAGCAAGGAAGCACTCGACAGAACAGACGAAGAACGAGATCGCGAGCGCAACGAGATTGAAGAGCGCCATCGGCAGAATCTGGAGGCCCTCAGCCAGCGACTTGCAACAGAGCGGCTGGCGCTCGAGGATCAACTCAGCCGAGACATCCTCGCAGCCGAAGAACGTGCCGCAACAGAGAGAGACCTGGCCAAGACCGGCTTCGATCGAGACCGTGAGGGCTGGGAAGTCGCGCTTGCCTCAGCCCGTGCCGAGACGGAGGCAAAACACCGAGCAGAGATCGAGCGGATACGTAGCCAGATGGCAGACAGCGGCAACGAGTTGGGCACGGACCAGGTAAGTAGCCGTGGTATCGCTGTGGCGGCGGCCGACATGAGCGGAGTTGTCGTTGGCTGGAGCGATGCTGCATCCAGCCTCGATGGTCACTCCCAGAGTGAAGCCCTGGGCAAGCGCATCCACCAGGATGTCCTCTGCCTGGAAGGCATTGACTGGAAGACCCTCGTAGGACGAATCATCATCTCGGGCCACCTTGAGCACGAGTACATGCTGATAAGCAGCGACGGTATCCGAACCCCCGTCCTCCTGATCGCCGACCTGGTCCGAGGCCAGGGAGGTGCTCCTACCGGCCTCACCGAGTTCCTCATCCCTCAGATCACTCAAGCGAGGGAAGGCGAGATCACAGATGTGTCGTCCATCATGGAGCTGATGGACGACGAGACTGAGGCGATGAGTCTGCGGGGGGTAGACGACGAGCCAGAAGAGGCCATGCCTCCCGATAGCGACAGCGCCTCAGCCAAGAAGGCGGCCACGAAACCAGCGGCGAAGCGAGCCCGGAAGCCCAAGAAATCGGACGACGAGAAGAAGAAGATCAAGAAGTCCAAGAAATCGAAGAAATCGAAGAAATGAGCCAAGTACGTCCCTTCAACGCCTACCTGCCCCCACGAGAACACGCTGCAGCGATCGCCTCCGTCCCCTACGACGTAATTGACTCGCGCGAAGCTGTGGAGCTCGCAGAGGGCAACCCGCACAGCTTCTTGCACGTAATCCGACCTGAAATCGACCTGCCTGCCGGGACCTCACTCTACGCCGACGAAGTATATGAGCAGGCTCGCACAGCCCTACTCCAGTTCATCGACGAGACTCCATATCACCCCACCGAGCAGCCAGTACTCCTGGTCTATCGTCTCGCCACTAGCCAGCACGCGCAGGTAGGCGTAGTCGCTGGATGCTCGGTAGATGAGTACGATCAGGGCCTCATCGCAATTCACGAGCGCACCCGACAGGCAAAAGAGGACGACCGCGCGCGGCACGTGGTGACCATGCGCTGCCAGGCAGAGCCCATCTTCCTCGCCTATCGAGGCCGATCCGACATCGACGCGCTCGTTGGCGAGACCATGCAGGGCGTTCCCTTGTACGACTTCGCCGCCCCCGACGGCGTTCAGCACACGATCTGGACTGTCGAAGAACCCGAGCGTCTCTGCACCGCTTTCATGGACGTGCCGCGCCTCTACGTAGCCGATGGGCATCACCGCGCGAAGTCAGCGTCGCGTGCTCGAGAGGCACTGCGAGCCGTCAACCCACAACATACGGGGAACGAGGACTACAACCGCGTGATGTCTGTTGTCTTCCCGGACACCCAGCTCGCTATCCTTCCCTATAACCGTGTGATCACTGATCTTGGTAGCAGCTGTCGTTCGGACATCATTACCGCCCTCGAGGAGCGTTTCGGACTACAGGATTCGGGACCCGCTCCCTCGAAGAGGGGGCAGTTCTGCGTCTTCGCAGAGGGTCACTGGCGCAGCTTCGAGATCCCAGCTCCCGGCGATAGCGTGATCAACGACCTCGATGTATCTCTCCTTCAGAATGAGGTGCTCGAACCTCTGTTCGGAATCGAGGACCCGCGCACAGACAAGCGCATCGATTTTGTTGGTGGCGCGCGCGGCACAGGCGAGCTTGAGGATCGCGCCAATGCCAGTGAAGGCATTGCTTTCTCGCTCTATGCTACCTCCCTCGCCGAGCTGTTCGCGGTAGCCGATGCTGGCGAGATCATGCCGCCCAAGTCCACCTGGTTCGAACCAAAGCTGCGGTCTGGTTTGTTCCTGCATCGTCTCTGACGACCGGGAGTCCCAATGCGAGTACTTATTGCTGACAAGCTGCCCCCCCGGGCGGTATCCGCGCTCGAGCAGGCAGGATGCACGGTGGGCTTCCAGCCTTCCCTCAAAGACGAGAGCCTGCTCACCGAACTCAAGAGCAGTCCGTGGCAAGCACTCATCGTTCGCAGCACGAAGGTGAGCGAGGAGATGCTACGAGAGGGCTCGCTGGGACTGGTTGTCAGGGCGGGGGCCGGCGTCAACACCATCGACGTCGCCACCGCGAGTGACCGCGGCATTTTCGTAGCGAACTGCCCCGGACGGAACAGCCTCGCCGTTGCCGAATTGGCTATCGGCCTTCTCATTTCACTCGACCGGCGCATCCCCGATGCCGTCGCCGATCTGCGCGCAGGACGCTGGAAGAAAGCCGAGTACAGCAAAGCCAGGGGGCTATCCGGACGTACCCTGGCGGTGGTCGGAGCCGGTCGCATCGGTCTGGCCGTCGCCAGCCGAGCGCGCGCCCTTGGCATGAAGGTAGTTGCCTGGAACGTCGTCCCCGACCCACGCGCCGAGCTTGAGGCGATGGGAGCACGACTCGTCGATGATCTTTACGAGGCCATAGAAGCCGCAGATGCAGTCAGCCTGCACCTTGCCGCAGTGCCTGCCACCATGGGCTTCGCCAATCGAACGTTCTTCGAGACGCTGCCCGAGAACGCTTACTTCATCAACACCTCACGCGCCGAAGTCGTTGACCAGGAAGCCCTGGCATGGGCGGTCCGTGAGCGCGGCGTTCGTGCTGGGCTCGACGTCTTCAAAGGCGAAGTGAGCGGTGGGTCCGGTGAGGTGTGTGAACCCCTGCTCCAGTCACCCGGC
>CAZEIY010000328.1:0-5176 GCA_964512375.1 uncultured Rickettsiales bacterium
CCGAGCGGCACTCTTCTGCATCATTGGCCTACTCATCGCTCCAGTGATAGCAATGGCCCAGGTATCCATCGACGTTCAAGACACGGTCGCACACCCGGGTGAGACCAATGTCCTCTTGACCATCAATATGGAAAATCAGGTCGATGTCTGCGGAGTACAGTTCGACCTGTTGTACCCAGTCCAATGGGTGACCCCGGGCATCGCCACAGCGGGCTCGCAGGCGACAAATGCCGGTTGGACCGTGGGCTCCAGCCTCATCGTGGGGGGGTCGCTCATCCTCGGGTTTTCATTTACCAACACCCCGATCGTCGCTGGCACGGGGCCGATCGCCAGCATTGCGCTCACAATCTTCTCGAACGCCCCGTCAGGTGACTATCTGGTCGAGGCCTCAAACGTGATCATCTCCGATTGCCTGGGCAACGGGCTTCCCAGATCCGTCACTAATGGAGTCCTCACGATCACCGGTACGGGTGACGACGACGACTCCAGCGGCGATGACGACGACACAACGCCATCAGGGGACGACGACGACACAACGCCATCAGGGGACGACGACACAACGCCATCAGGGGACGACGACGTGGTAGCCGCCGACGACGATGACAGCGGCGCCGACGACGATGACAGCGGCGCCGACGACGATGACAGCGAGGCCGGTGACGATGACAGCGAGGCCGAGGACGATGACAGCGAGGACGATGACGACTCGGCCGAGGACGATGACGACTCGGACGATGACGATGACGATGACGACTCGGCGAACGGCGCAGCCGATGGCTGCGCTTGTAGCGCCAGTCCCTCTGCAACGGGGGAATCTGGAGCCGCTCTACTGCTGGTCTTGATCGCTCTGGGCTTCCGCCGCAAGAGGCGTGGAATCAGCTGACAGCTGGGCTCCTATGAGCAGTTCAGCACACCGGACGTCGTAATAACGAGGATGTCCGAAACATTAATGACGCCGTCGCCATTCGTGTCCGCCGCCCACAATTGACAGTCATTCAGCGCAGACTCCCCAACGGCACTGTCGTCGTCGTCACCGATCGGGCCATTAATGATGTAGTCCTGAATCAACAAGACATCATCCGTATCGACCTGACCATCCCCGTTCAGATCACCACAGGTCAAAGCGCAGCCGGCGCTGTCATCATCGTCGCCGACGGTTGCCGCACTGTCGTCGTCACCGCTGGAGTCGTCGTCGTCACTGGAGTCGTCGTCGTCACTGGAGTCGTCGTCGCCGGTAGAGTCGTCGTCATCGCCGGTAGAGTCGTCGTCGCCGATAGAGTCATCGTCGTCGCCGATAGAGTCATCGTCGTCGCCGCTGGCGCCACTATCATCATCATCCGGTCCATCTCCCCCACGCTCACCGCAACCATAGGGAAGCACGAGCAGCAGACTGGCAAGAACCAATACAAATAGAAGTCTATCGCCCATCACTCCTCCGAATCAGCTCAGGATGCTCATGCAGACTACGATAGACGCATTCATCGCAACGCCCTGACAGACTCAGTCTATAGGACCTGAGCAGAGATTCGTCACCCTACCACCGCAGCATGGTTGGGACAGGGTGAGTTGAAGCCCTCATCGAGCTTGAGCTTGTGAACGGCATCGTAGGCTGCCTGCTTGTAGAGCACACTGAGCGTCGGCAGATTGAACACGAAGGTCATCAGCTCATCGATGGTGCCGCCGTAGTGAATGACGGCAGCGGCATAGTGGATGAGTTCTGTGGCCTGGGCGCCGACAATGGTGGCTCCGAGAAGGCGACGACTCGTGCACTCGACCACAATCTTGATCATGCCCGTCTCGGCGCCAAGCATCACTGAGCGCGCAGAGTGTCGGTAGTCAGCAACACCCTTGACCACCTGGTGGCCGGCCTCTCGCGCTGCGACTTCATCGAGCCCGACGGTGCTGAGCTCGGGGATCGTGAAGACACCGTACGGAAACAGGCTGCCCAGCTCGCCGCGGTCCTCACCAAACATATGAGCGGTAGCCACCCTGCCCTGCTCCATAGAGACGCTGGCCAGCGAGGGAAAGCCGACCACATCACCGGCCGCATAGATGTGCTCCACGCTGGTGCGCTGAAAACTATCGACGGAAATCGTTCCCCAGTTGTCGAGCTCGACACCTGCCAACTCGAGCCCCAACCCGGCCGTGTTCGGACTCCGCCCGAGAGCCACCAGGCACATGTCCGCCTGAACCAGGGTGCCATCGTCGAGGTGCACATCGACGCCGCCGGGAAGCACCTCTGTCGCCGTCGCGCAAGCCTCGTGACGCACCACCATGCCCTCGTGCACAAAGATCTCCTCGAGCAGAGCCGATGCATCGGCATCCAGCCAACGCAGCAGGCGGTCGCGCCCATTGAGCAAGGTCACCTGCACGCCAAGGGCCTGCATGATTGACGCGTACTCACAGGCAATGACCCCGCCCCCCAGAACCACCAGGGTCTCTGGAATACTGGGGATGCTCAAGAGGGTGTCTGAGTCGTGGATACGGCTGCCATCGACCTTGGCAAAATCCACCGGGCGCGGCCGAGAACCGGTAGCGATGAGGATGTTCTCGCCCCGGACCTGCGTTCCATCGGAGAGCTGCAGTGTGTGGGGATCGACAAAAGAGGCATGGGCAGTGCGGCGCACAATCCCGTGCAGGCGAAAGCTGCGCTCCACCTTCTCACGCCAACGGGTAACGATGCGCCGCTCCATGGCCATGAGATTGGCCACCGAGCGCTCGCGACCGAACGGGGCCGACAAGCCCAGGCCACGTCCTCCTGCCAGATACAGAGCTGTCTCTCGCAGCGTCTTGGAGGGGATGGTGCCGGTGTTCACCCAGGCGCCGCCGGCCAGGGCTGCGTCTATTACCATCACCGAGCGTCCAAGGTAGGCCGCCTGGACCGCCCCTTTCTCACCCGCCGGGCCACTACCGATGACTACAAGATCGTAGCTCTCCACGTTCAGAACCTACCTGTCACTACCCGTCAAGGGCGATGGACTTCACTGCGATGGCCACACCCGCAAGATTGCCTGGACCCACAGTGGTCAAGACAAGAGTAGCTTCGATGGTTTGAAGTACGGTCATGGGCTCTATCGCTCAGAGGCTCGTTCGTCAAGGTAAGTCCATCCTGCTCCATGCCTCCTTGTCTTGCCCGAACTGCGATGAGCTAACTGCTAGCCACAGTAATTCTCTCACCTTACGGTACTGATTCTGACGTTGCCCCCGGCTACCACTCGGAGGCCTCTGGAGCGCTACCCGCAGTTACTCTGCCAGGTAGCATCCTGCTCGCAGTCCTGAGGGCAGGCACCGCAGTTACTCTGCTCGAACTGATCACAGATCTGGTCAGGGCAGAGAGGCCCGCCACCGGGACCGCCGCCACCACCCCCACCAGGACCACCACCCCCACCAGGACCGCCGCCACCACCGCTGCAGCTGCCCTGGCCCTGGTCCGCAGCAGGCGAAATGCCCTGCAGTTGCTCCTGCAGTGCCGAAGCGCGCGCGGCAACAAATGAGGTGAGTCCCATCGCGTTGTTCACATCGGACTCAAGGTTGGTCTCAAAGTCCGCGGTCGAGAAGAACTTGGTGTCATCAGCCTCCACCGTCGCACGCACCAGATCTGCTGCCTGGTGAGTCCACTGCGCCATCGAATCGAGCGTAAAGAGCGAGTCAAGAACCTCGCTCAGGATCTCGTGGTAGCGGGCTAGATACTTGTCTTGCGAGAGAAGCCGGTCCACGACCGGGCGTGCGTTCACCGGTGCACAGGTGGGCTCGTCCATCATCAAGCCGACCAGACCGTCACGATCGCAACCACAGTTGAAGTTGGCGAAGGCCTCGTTCAAGTCCCAGGGGATCAGGTGAAAGCGGCCAGAAGATTCGTACAGGTAGTAGTTGTGGCCATTACCCGTGTAGGAGTCCAGGTTCACCAACAACGTGTTGAGAGCGATGTAGTGGAGGACCTCCTCGACATCCAGAACGCCAGCGATGTCTTCATCGTCGCCGTGAGCCAGCACATCGACCAGGCGCAAGAAGTCCGAATGCGCGCTCGTGTCCTCGTTGGTCTTCAACTCGATTCCCTCGTAGTCGTCGAAGTCCTCTCCCCGCCAGCTCAGCGATCCCGAGGGAAAGTCCGGCTTGTACAGGTCTCCATCCTCGTCGTCGAAACGCAGCTCGACAAAATCATCATCGACGTGCTCGACGACCGTGTACAAGCCCAGGTGCACACCAGCCACGGTGAGATCGGCGAAGGCTGTCCTCGGCGCCGGCAGGCCCATCTCGCGCGCAAGCCGGTAGCCGAGATGCTCCCGGATCAGTGTCGGGTCCTTGAAGCCATTGTTGAAGTTGAGCTTCTTCACCCCTCGTAGCTTCTGACCATCGACATAGCGGTTGGTATCCACCTTGAAGGGAAAGCGTACGGAATTGGGGTTGCCCGCCACGGAGTTCAGGCTCGAGTTGCCCTTGGTACGCACCGCGACGTTGTCGAGGCGCTCGCCGTCATAGATGATGGCAGCCTGCTGATACTCCTCGGCCTCGGGCGCGTCCAAGATGGCCTGCCAGGCGCCCGGAGCCATCTCGATCACCACCTCGATGACCCGGTCCTGCGGGAATGCATCGGGACCCGCGTCGAGCCCATCGTCGTCATCCACGTTCCCGTCATCGTCGCCGTCCACCAGAGCCGTATCATCATCGTCACCACCGGGCAGCAGCCCCTCGCCGCAAGACAACAACGCAAGCACAGCGGCAAGAAAGGGGTAACGGATTCTCATGAGATGCCTCCAGACCAGATGACCTCAGTGTAGCGCGAGCCTGACCTTGCAGGGCAGTACTCTATTGACCGCCTCCATTTTCCGGCCTAGCGTGTTGCTACTTGCCGAAGCTATGTTCTTCAGAGCGACGTGACCCGAGAATTATGATGCGACCGAAGTCCTTTTTTGTAGCGATTGTGCTCATCGGTGCCGGCCTGTGCACCGGAGCAGCGACCGCGCACGCGCAAGCGCAACTGATCTCAGGCCTCGGTGGCCCGCAGGGCTACGGTGAGGACACGCTCATGTGGACAGACTGGACTGGAATCAGTTCGCCTACCAATGATGACGGCTACTCGGGCGCCATCAACGTGTCTGGTCTGTTTCCCAGCGGACTCAACTACTTCGGCACGACGCAGACCACCATCTACGTCAACAACAACGGCAACATCACC
>CAZEIY010000329.1:0-5171 GCA_964512375.1 uncultured Rickettsiales bacterium
AGTCAACGACCAGTACGGTCATCTCATGGGTGACCAGGTCCTCTGCAGCGTTGCCGGTTGCCTTACGACCGCCATCCGGGGTGGAGACGCCGCCCTACGTTTTGGTGGCGAGGAGTTCTGTGTTGTCTTGCCGGGTGCACCCACTGAGATCGCCCTCCGCGTCGGCGAACGAATCCGCAAGATGATTGCCGCCCTACCCTTCGAAGACACCAGCGGAGATTCCTTCGACGTGACCTGCTCGGTAGGTGTCGCCGAGATTCACCCCGACGAGAAAATCGCCGATTGGCTGAACAGAGCCGACCGGGCGCTCTATCGCGCCAAGGGAGCGGGTCGGAACCAGGTTGAGATGGCCCTGGAGCCAGGCGAGGAACCGGATCCGGCCACGCTCCGCCGTCCTGCCGCCGACCAGACTGCTCCGACTCAGGGGGTCGCCACAATCTCTCATGACGACCTCAGTTCTCATTCTGAGGTGGACTTCCAAAGGGAACACGGAGGCATCGCTGCATTTGCAAGATCGTTCCTCGACGCAAACAAGACACCCGAGGAATAGCAATGCAGTTACCCACATCGCCCTGTCCTCACTGTATGCGGAACACCCTGACCTACTGGGGAGTGGCTGCGTGCACGGACCCGATGACTGCCTCGCTTGGTCGCTACTGCGCCGACTGTGACACCTCGCTCGATCGCTTCGGCGGGAGTCCATCACTCCATGCTGAGCCATTGGCCAAGCTGCTGTTGGAGGGCTACAGAGACCTCGACACGCCGGGCCCAGAGTTCGAAGCAAGTTGTCGCACAAGCAGCGGCTGTGAGAGTTGTCCGAAGCTCTCGACCCGTCCGTTCTGAAGGAAGAGTTTGCGCCTTCTCCCGGCCCAATTCAAGGTCACCCGCTGGTATGCTGGTGATGGCCTGAATGAACCGGCCGAAAGAGTTGAGAACCCCTACAGACAGACGCCCTAGAGAGGGCCTCAGTCGAGTTCCTCGGAGGGAAGATGGCCGGCCATAGCAAGTGGGCCAACATTAAGCATCGGAAAGGCGCGCAGGACGCCAAGCGAGGCAAAGCCTTTACCAAGGTTGTAAAGGACATCATGGTGGCCTCTCGGATTGGCGGCCCGGACCCCGACGCCAACCCCCGACTTCGTCTCGCCATTGCCAAGGCGAAGGCAGTGAGCCTGCCCAAAGACAACCTGGAACGAGCGATCAAGAAGGGGGCTGGGCTTCTCGAAGGGGTCGAGTTCGACGAGGTCATGTACGAGGCATACGGTCCCGGCGGCGTGGCCATCCTCATCGAGTGCTTGACCGACAACCGTAACCGCACGGCACCCGAGATCCGAAACATCTTCAGCAAGCGAGGCCTGACGCTCGCAGCGTCTGGGGCCGCAGCACACTCATTCAACCACCTTGGCCACGTTCTGGTCGGCGCCGAGGACACCGACGAAGACGAACTCACCCTTGCAGCCCTGGACTATCCCGTCGACGACGTCGTGCAGAGCAGTGATGACCAGGGCGAACCCGTCTTCCAGGTGCTCTCCTCCATCTCAGATCTCGAAGACGTTCGCTCCGGTCTCGAAGCATGTGGCTTCGCCGTCAAGGAGTATGGAATGACCTGGATTCCCACAGTGACAGTCCCCCTTGAGGGCCGCGATGCAGAGCAGTTGATGGCTCTGCTCAGCGCGATCGAGGACAACGACGACGTTCAGAACATCTACGCCAACTACGAGCTATCTGATGCTGAAATGGAGCGCATTGCGCGCGCCTAGAGCAACAGAACCCTCCGCCACAAACATCGTGTCCCAAGCCCCACTCAGAGTCCTAGGTATCGACCCCGGCGGTTTTGTTGCCGGCTGGGGTCTGGTGATTCAGAGCGGCAACAAGCTCCGTCTCGAGGACTGCGGAACGATACGGCCACCGCGCGGAGATGACTTCCCCAAACGTCTACGGGCCCTGCATGTAGGCCTCGAAGCAATCATCGAGGCTAACCGTCCGGATGTCGTCGCAGTCGAGTCCGTCTTCTTTGCAAAACACCCGCGAGCTGCACTGCAGTTGGGGCATGTACGCGGCGTACTGCTACTGGCTGCCGCCCAGAAGGACCTCGAGATCTTCGAGTACCCGCCGGCCACTGTAAAGAAAGCCGTTACTGGCAACGGACGCGCCAGCAAAGAGCAGGTTCGCCAGATGGTCGCGATGCTCCTTGGCAGCGAAATCAAGGGGGCCGCTGATAAGAGCGACGCACTCGCCGTAGCCATCTGCCATGCACACAGCGGCGGATTTCTCTCGAAATTGAAACAGCTGGACCCAGGGCCGCGACGACGGCGGAGCAACGCAAGAGGTAGCAAATGATTGGAAGACTCAGGGGTACGCTTGTCGCTCAGGGGCCTGACCTGGTGCTGGTCGAGACCAGCGCTGGGGTCGGCTACGAGGTACGGGTTGCCCCGCGAACTCTGGTCGGCCTCCCACCGCTCGGCAGTGAGATCGTCCTGCATGTCCACACTCAAGTACGCGAGGATGCGATCACTCTGTATGGCTTCCTCGTGGAGCAGGACCGAGCCGTGTTTAGAACCGTCCAGAGCGTTTCTGGCATCGGCCCGAAGCTCGCAATGGCCATCGTAGGCACCTGCGATCCTGAGGCCCTCGTCTCAGCGATCGCCCGGGACGACATCCCCGGGCTCAGCAAGATCCCCGGACTGGGGAAGAAGACGGCCGCACGCCTCTGTCTCGAGTTGAAAGACAAGCTGGCAAAGCTGATCGGGGGAGCCGGTTCGAAGGGCAGCAGTGAGCTGCTGGCAGCGGCCGGATTGGCACCGGTCCCCGCTGTCGATGATGCCACCGACGCACTGGCAGCCCTGGGATACAACGCTCGCGAGATTGGACGAGCACTCAAGGCTGCTGAGCCCGTCGCCGATGACACCGTACAGTCTCTGCTCCGACGCGCCCTCAAGTCCCTGAGTCCGACATGAGCGACAGCCTCTCTCGCGAGCTTAGCCCCCAACTTCAGGAAGACGCCGACGAGTTTGTCGATGAGGTGTCGTTGCGTCCCCAGGCTCTGGCGGACTATGTGGGCCAGAAGGCCGTGCTCGACAACCTGCAGATTTTCATCAAGGCAGCAAGGGCACGAGGCGAGAGCCTCGATCACGTCCTCTTCGCAGGCCCACCTGGCCTCGGCAAGACCACCCTCGCCCACGTCATAGCCCACGAGATGGGCGTTCAACTCAAGACCACCTCGGGCCCGGTGATCGAGCGCGGCGGCGATCTGGCGGCCATCGTCTCAAATCTAGATGAGGGCGATGTGCTGTTCGTCGATGAGATCCACCGCCTGAATCGCGCGGTCCAAGAAGTCCTCTACCCAGCAATGGAAGACTTCGAGATCGACATCATCCTGGGGCAGGGGCCTACGGCACGCACGATCCGTTACGACCTGCCGCACTTCACATTGGTTGGCGCAACCACTCGGGAGAGTCTGCTGAGCCCACCGTTCCGCTCCCGTTTCGGCTACGTGGCAGTGCTCGACTTCTATAGCGCCGCGGATCTCGCGAAGATCATCTCACGATCAGCGGATCTGCTCAATGTGCCCATCTCTGAGCCGGCCGCGCTGCAGCTTGCCGCACGATGTCGTGGTACGCCTCGCATCGCCAACAGGCTGCTTCGCCGCGTTCGCGACTTTGCAGAGGTCGAGGGCGACGGATCCGTCGATGAGGCTGTCGTCGACTCCGCGCTGTCTCGCCTCCAGGTCGACTCAGCAGGCCTCGACAAGATGGACCGACGCATCTTGACGACGCTCGTCGAGCGCTTCTCGGGAGGGCCGGTAGGAATCGAGTCCCTGGCTGCAGCCATCGGAGAAGACCGCGACACCCTCGAAGACGTCTACGAGCCCTACCTGGTCCAACAGGGCTACATCATTCGCAGCAGACAAGGTCGGATCGCGGCGAAGCTGACCTACGAACATCTCAACACCCCAGCGCCGGCAGGCACGACCGGATCACTGTTCTGAGAAGCCATGCACAGAAACCCCGAGGTTGACCAACTGATCAAGCGCGCCATCTGGTGGGCCGGTGGTGTCCTGCTAGTGGCCGCGATCGTAACCTTCCTCGCCGGCTGCCCCGCGCGATCCCCAGCGGGCCTCCCGGTCATCAAGATAGAGATCGAAGGCCACAAGGTCCGCGCCGAGGTCGCCAACACAACCGAGCAGCGTACGCGCGGCTTGATGTATCGCCGAGAACTCGGAGCAAACGAAGGCATGCTCTTCGTCTACGACACCAAGTCGCCGCTGAGCTTCTGGATGAAGAACACCTTCGTTCCGTTGAGCATCGCGTTCATCAGCGATGAAGAACGGATCGTACACATCGCAGACATGGCTCCACAAACCCTCAAGGGCCACAAGAGTCCTGTGCCGGTACGCTATGCCCTGGAGCTCAACCGCGGATGGTTCAAGGAACGAGGGATTGCTGATGGCGCCCGGGTTGAGTTCACCCTGCCCGACGCCAACAAGTGACCAGGAACCAGCGGCGCCAGCTCCGTCGGGCAGTGCGGTGGCGAGGCAGAGGGCTGTTCTCAGGGGAAGCTGTGGTTCTCTCAGTCCACCCCGCTGAGCCAGGCAGTGGCTGGTCGTGGGGGGTGGGGCAGCATCCGGCAGTACCTCTACAGCCAGTACACCTCCGGCCAAAGGAGAGGCGAAGCACCCTGTACAGCGAAGACTGCAACATGCTGGCGCAGCTCCCCGAGCACATACTCGCAGCGCTGGTCGTCCTCGATGTTGATGACTGCACGGTACGCTTCCACCAGGGTGAAGCCCCCGTACTCGACGGCTCCGCCCTACCCTTCCTGAGAGGCCTCCTCGCCGCCGGTCTGACGGTTCACGGCACCCACCACCGACTCCGCTTAGAACTCTTGTGGAGGGGCCAGCAGCTGGTCTGGAATGGAGGCATGGCAGTCGCTCGGGCACGTACCTTCCTCTCTGTCGCCGAGGCAAGAACTCTTGGCGGACTCAACTTCTTCCCGGGAGCCCGGCCTGGCTGCGCGGTCCTGCTCGATGAGAAGGATCGCAGCCGATACGGCGGTCGGCCACGACTCGCGAACGAGCTCGTCTGGCACAAGATGCTCGATCTACTCGGTGACCTCGGCCCTTTCCGCGCTCGTGGACGGCTCACCGGCCGACTGTACGCACAGAACCCTGGACA
>CAZEIY010000330.1:0-5170 GCA_964512375.1 uncultured Rickettsiales bacterium
GGCTCGGGCTCGGGCTCGGGCTCGGGCTCGGGCTCGGGCTCGGGCTCGGGCTCGGAATCCACTACCTCTTCATCGTCAAGAACGGGGGCAACGGGCGCCACAGCAGACAGAGAGGGAGGGAAGGCATTTGGGTCCGAGTGCCTCTCGGAGCCCTCTGGATACGCAACGGGCTCGGACTCTCCGGTCCGCGCCTGCTCATCTTCTTGCTCGAGAAAGGCCTGTAAGGTCGGAATGGAGGACGCCGTGACGACATCAAGGAAAGAAGAGAGGACGCCATCCGCCTCGGTCTCCCACTCACCGGAATCAAGGCTGGTCGAAGACCAGTGATGCCAGGGGTCAGTGTCCCCAAATCGCGCTGAGCTTTCCTCCTGGAGGCAGCCAGCCAGCTCGGGCACCTCGGAGGCCGGAATGAATGGGCCACCATCGATAGATACAGGATCGTCGCCAAGGAGCAGGCCCCGACGCACCAATTTTTGAACGACTTCCATGCCCGATGCGGTGAACTCGCGTCCATCCTTCTTAATGCGAATCACGAAGCTGGTGTCCTACAGGGAAAGTCCACGATAATGGATTGCGTTCCCAGGATACGCTCCTGATCAATCCGAGCAAGGCCCTCGGCACCAGGCCCACGAGACTGCCTCCCAATAGAGGATCCTGCTGTCTGATCACCGCAAACGTGCTATTCACAGCGCCCGCGCCGCGAAACCGACTGGATTCGGATTGCACGGCTGCACCGCAAGGCAATCACAACACCAGGAGAAATACGTACCATGAAGCTCGATTCTAAAGAGGTGGTCTTCCTCTCAGGTGTGCGCACCCCATTTGGTTCGTTTGGCGGGTCCCTCAAGAAACACACCGCCACAGATCTTGGCGTCGTCGCCTCCAAGGCAGCCATCGAGAGATCTGGCATCTCTCCCGACGACATTGACCAGACCATTTTTGGAAATGCTCAGCAAACCAGCGCCGACGCGATCTATCTGGCACGCCACGTGAGCCTGCGCTCGGGAGTTCCGAACGCGGCCCCAGCGCTAACAATCAATCGCCTGTGCGGCTCGGGCTTCCAAAGCATCGTCAGCGGCGCCGAACAAATCCTCCTGGATCAAGCGAACTTTGTCCTTGCGGGCGGCACGGAGAACATGTCCCAGGCCCCCTTCGTCGCACGAAACATGCGATGGGGAATGTCCTTCGGGAAGAACGACACTCTCTCCGACTCCCTCTGGGATGGACTCTATGATCCAGTTGCCGATCTGAAGATGGCCGAGACCGCCGAGAAGCTGGGCGCTCAATACGAGATCAGTCGCGACGCGTGTGACGAATTCGCCTATCGCAGCCACGCCACCTATGCGGCAGCCCTCGCGGCTGGACGTTTCGAAGATGAGATCGTCCCGGTACTGGTGCGCAAGCGCCGCGAGGAAGTCGCCTTCGTTACCGACGAGCACCCACGTCTGGACATCGACCAGGGCGCGATGAGCAAACTTCGTCCTGTCTTTGCAAAAGACGGGCTCGTTACTGCCGGAAATGCCTCGGGCATCTGTGACGGCGGAGCCGCGGTGATCGTGGCAGATGGTGCGGTCGCCAGGGAGCGAGGACTCACGCCGATTGCCAGGCTAATCGCCTGGGGAGTCTCGGGCTGCGATCCCACAACCATGGGCATCGGACCAGCCCCTGCAAGCCGGATCGCGATGGCTGACGCCGGGCTCACCATCGATGACATGGACCTCGTCGAAGTGAACGAGGCCTTCGCACCGCAATACCTGGCGGTTGAAAAGGAACTTGGACTCGACCGTGACCGAACGAACGTCAATGGTGGCGCCATCTCCATCGGTCACCCGCTAGCGTGCTCTGGTACTCGCATCACCCTGCACCTCATCCATGAGCTTCGTCGCCGCGGTGGACGCTTCGGCCTGGGAACTGCTTGCATCGGCGGAGGTCAGGGAATCAGTGTGATCGTCGAAGCCCTGTAGGTTCAAAAGTCTGGAGATGAACATGGACAACGTGATCTACGACTGGAACCAGGACGGCCAGGGCGCTGTGTCCGACTGGCGAGTGGGCCTGGAGTTCTACGACGAGAGCCTCCGCGATGGCATCCAATCACCATCTGCTACTGATCCAATCATCGAGGACAAAGAGAAAGTTCTCCTTCTCCAGGACCGCTGCGGCATCCAACACACCGACATTGGTCTTCCTGGAGCTGGTCCCCGTGCCGTTGCTGACGTCACACACCTGGCTCGCTTCGCGCGCGACCAGCGCCTGAAGATCAATCTCACCTGCGCGGCGCGCACTCATCCCAACGACATCAACCCGATCATCAAGATCTCCAATGAGGTCGGCGTGCCTATCGAAGTCATGGCCTTCCTCGGCTCATCACCGATCCGCCAGTTCGCGGAAGGCTGGGAAGTCGACCGCCTCGTCGAGCTTGCCCGCACCGCCGTCAAGCTCGCTGTAGATGCTGGACTACCCTGCACTTTCGTCACGGAAGATACTGTCCGCTCGACCCCAGAGACTCTCTCCACCTTGTTCGAGGTAGTACTCGGAGAGGGAGCGAAGGGCCTGTGCATCTGCGACACGGTCGGGCACGCCACCCCCGGTGGGGCGCGCAACATCATCAAGTGGGTGAGAAGCAAAGTCGTCGAACTGGGCTACCCCGACACGGTCATCGACTGGCACGGCCACAACGACCGCGGGCTCGGTCTGATCAATGCGATCGCCGCCGCCGAGGCAGGAGCCCGGCGCATTCACGGCACCATCCTGGGGGTAGGTGAGCGCGTGGGCAACACCCAGATCGATCTGCTGCTCGTGAACATGAAGCTCCTCGGCGTGGAATGGGATGGCGACGTCTCAGCGCTGCGCGAGTACACCGAACTGGGGGCCAGGGCCACGTCGACTCCGCTCCCCTTCAACTACCCGGTCTTCGGCACGGATGCCTTCCGCACCGGCACAGGCGTGCATGCTGCCGCGATCATCAAGGCGCTCAAGAAGGGCGACGATGATCTCGCCGACCAGGTCTATTCAGGCGTTCCAGCCGGCATGTTCGGACTGCACCAGGTCATCGAAATCGGCCACATGGGAGGCCGCAGCAATGTCGAGTACTGGTTGCGCTACCGGGGAATCGAGCCCGGAGAGGACCTGATCACCGCGATCTTCGAGGCAGCCAAGAGCGGCAACCGAGTCCTCGACGACTCCGAAGTCCTGGCGATCGTCGCCGAGCACGGCGCTCTACCAGCGACTGACCCTGATCGCGACGGCGCCTCAGCCTGAATCCTGAGCCGACTCTGCTTCGGCTGCCATGTCCCGAAGGTCCTGAGCGTTCTCTTCCTCGGCAGCCAGGCGCCGACTCTCCCGCTCGCCCTCTCGCACGCGCTTACCGTGAGCGATGAAGTTCTGTGCGATGTGCCAGGTAACAAAAGCACTCAGAAAGAGGCGGATGCCAGCATCGAGACGGGGATCGACCCCATCGAGGTGCTGGACAAACAGCACGATACAGGCTCCAAGATTAATGGCCTGAACCGTCGCGTAAGCGGCCCGTTGATGCCGTAGGCCAGTGCGAGAATAGAGCCGATTGAGAACGACAATGAGCGCCACTCCCAGCAGCAGGAAATCCTCAGACGACAAGGTTGGCCTCGCTAACTGTAGGCTCCGGCAAACGCAGGACCCGGTTGTCGATGAGACGAGTCGCTCCGAACCGAACGGCGAGCGCGATGAGAGCCGCTGCTTCCATCTTGCCCGAGACCGGTCTGAGGCTGCTGGCGTCGACCAGTTCGACGTAATCAACCTCAGCGAGGCTCTGAGCCTCAATGTGACCTCGCACGGCCGCTAAGATCATATCGTCGTTGCGCTCCCCCCCAGCAACCAACTGCTCTGCGAGAGCGACACTCTCTGACAAACACAGAGCCGAGGAGCGCTCGCTGGCCGAGAGGTAGGCATTTCGAGAGCTCATCGCAAGTCCATCGGACTCTCGAACGATGGGCATACCGACAACATCTATATCGAGATTGAGATCACGCACCATGGCGCGGATCACCTGCAATTGCTGGTAGTCCTTGCTTCCAAAGATCGCATAGCTTGGCCCCACCAGGTTGAACAGCTTCAGAACCACAGTGCAGACCCCATCGAAGTGACCCGGACGCGAGGCACCACATAGGCCATCGGCAAGGGCTCCCATGGATACCATCGTCTGGAAGCCATTGGGGTAGAGAGCGTCGGGACCAGGCAGGAACAAGACATCGACACCCGCTCTTTCGCAGAGAGATGCGTCGCGCTCCGGCGAGCGCGGATAGCTCTCAAGATCCTCGCTGGGCGCAAACTGCCGGGGGTTCACGTAGATAGAGACGACCAGGAAGTCGCCCCGGGAGCGACCCTCGCGGATCAGCGACATATGCCCCTCGTGAAGGTAGCCCATGGTCGGTACGAAAGAGATCGTCACGCCGCTGCGCTCTCGCGCGGCGCAAAGCTCCTGAAGCTCACTGGTGGACTCGACTATCAGCACGGCTGTAGGTCAGGCAGCAGAAGTGTCGCTGGGGCCATAGCCCCCTTCCGGCTGCGATGCCGGCACGACGTGCGTGCGCTTCGCCGCAGAGCGCTTGAACGAGTTCTCTTCGCCAGGAAAGGAGCCGTTGCGTACCTCTTCAATGTAATTGCCGACCGCCTTGCGCACGAGACGACCTGCTTCAGCGTAGCGGCGGACAAACTTCGGCTGGAATTCCTCGTCCATGCCGAGCAGGTCGTAGATGACGAGTACCTGTCCATCGCAACCGTTGCCTGCCCCAATTCCAATCGTTGGAATCCTCAACTGCGCGCTGATCTCAGTAGCGAGTGGGGCCGGGATTCCTTCAAGGACAACACACCAGGCGCCAGCCTCTTGACCCGCAAGTGCATCCTCCAGCACCCGACGACCGGCCTCTTCACTGCGGCCCTGCACGCGGAATCCACCCTGAGCGTGGAAGGACTGCGGCGTGAGCCCTACATGTCCCATGACCGGGATCTGCGCGTCGACGATGGCGCGAATGGTTGCTGCTCG
The DNA here is from genome assembly GCA_964512375.1 of uncultured Rickettsiales bacterium. Taxonomy (GTDB): domain Bacteria; phylum Myxococcota_A; class UBA796; order UBA9615; family UBA9615; genus UBA6601. The sequence goes on from CAZEIY010000330.1 coordinate 5,018, forward strand.
CTCCTTGCCGCCCTCCAGCTTGACCGAGTGAGCGCCACCTTCGGCAACGAGCCGTCCCGCATTGCGTACAGCCTCTTCAATGCTGACGTGATAACTCATGAAGGGCATATCCACCGTGACATGAGCGTGACGGGTCGCCGAGCTGACAGCAGC
>CAZEIY010000331.1:0-5169 GCA_964512375.1 uncultured Rickettsiales bacterium
TGCTACCGAAGATCAAGCACATCGCGGCCTATCAGACGGCTCCCATCTCGGCGAATACAAATTATGCACCATTCGATCGCATCGAGCCCAACGGCGACAAAGGCAAATATCGACTGTTTTTCAGCGAACCGGCCAAGCCACTGCCCAACGCCATCCCATTTGGAAATGCAAAAATGGGTTCGATGCAGAGCTGTCGATACACCAGCCTCAACAGGCTACTGGGCGCTGATACCGTCACGGACCTCTTCAAATGAGCAGGGATATAGGGCCGACTAAGTCCCCGCGCATAGGTCCGATAAGAGGCCTTGGCGTATAGGTCCGATAAGAGGCGTTATGTTAACTCTGCTGAGGTGCTGGTCATGGCCGGCATGCTCGATGCGCTGGGGGAGCTGGGCGGCGAGTTGTCGGACCGGACTGCCTGGCTGAACCATGTTGCCCAACTCGACTCTGGAATGCGGGAGCGCATCGACGAGGAGGCGACCAGCGACGACGTGCCGGTCAATCCGTTGAGGCTGTGCGCCGAGTTGGCGGCCGTACTCGATGAACGCGCCGTGGTCATTGGTGACGGCGGGGATGTGGTCGGCACCGGCGCCAAGATCCTCGATGTCGGAGGCATGGGCCAGTGGATGGATCCCGGGCCGCTGGGCACGCTGGGGGTCGGTCCGTCCTTCGCCATGGCAGCCAAGCTCGCCGACCCGGACCGCGACGTCGTAATCCTCTATGGAGATGGCTCCTTCGGCCTCAACGGCATGGAGTTCGAGGCATGCGCGCGACAGAAGATCGGCATCGTCGGCGTCATCGGCAATGACGCTGCGTGGATGCAGATCCTGCGGGGTCAGAAGCAGATCTACGGTGAGGAGCGCATGGTGGCGACCCAGCTGGACTACACCCGCTACGACAAGATGGTCGACAGCCTCGGCGGTGTGGGCTTCTGGGTCGAAGACCCCGCCGAACTCAACACCGTGTTGCTGCAGGCGCTGGAGTCCGGACGGGCCGGCGTGCCCGCGCTGGTCAACGTGAAGATGGGCGGCAGCAGCTTCCGCAAGGATGCGTTGTCGGTCTAGTAGCTGGAAGCTGCTGTGACGGCTCCGGTCATCACCAGGAACTCGGCGCGTCGGTTCGGGGCCTCCAACGTGCGGTCGCCTTCAGCCACCATGGGGCGCTCCTCGCCATACGAGATCACCCTGAGTTGCATCTCCGGCACACCGTAGTTGGTGAGATAGCGAAAGACGCTGTCGGCTCTGCGCTGACCGAGCGCGAGGTTGTAGACATCACTGCCCCAGTGGTCTGAGTGACCTTCGACCTGGACACGGCGTATAGGTCCGATAAGAGGCGTTATGTTAACTCTGCTGAGGTAGCGGGCAAGGCGAGAAACAGCAGTGGCGCCCAGAAGCTGGTTATAGGCCCAACTCCCTTAGATAGAGACTCGCCTTCTTCCTTGCACCCCCTCGGGGTGCCTGGGACCAGGTCAAGTCAGTCGAGGAGTTGCCGTTCAAAGAGTGAGAACAAGAAACGGCATAGTTGCCCCTTGTGCATCAAGACGGGTCGGTGGATCATCGTGCCATGGCCGCTGCTCAAGACCATCCACTGATCCAAGATCTCATTGACCGACGAGAACGTGCCAGTGAACTGAGCGCGGAGCTTGCCAATCTGGCTTTTCGTAAAGAGCGGGGCTGGGCCAGCGATGAAGAATTGGCTCGCCTCAAAGAGGGCGACGAGGAGTATGCAGAGGCGGTGGCCAGGTTACGTGTACATCTACGCAGAATCCGCCGACACCACCAGGACCTGCTCGATGAGTACTACAAGTGGGAGTTGGACCGTGCCAGAGCAAAGCTCATGTCGAATCCCGAAGACGAGTTCGCGGCGCTCTGGGTTGAGAGGTGGCAAAAGGTGATCGCCGGCGACAGCGATGACGTGGTGTTTACCGATGTCCTGCAGTAAGCCCCGCCAGAAGTAGAGCTTAGTTTGCTAGTCGAAGATGGCCTGGTCGCGGTTAAGCACGCCCGCAAGGCTGGTCTCGTCAATGGTTGCCCCTTTGAAGTTGGCACCGGCAATGTCGCAGCCGTCGAGGTCACACTCCACAAGGGTTGCGTCCTGGAAGTTTGTGCCGACGGCGGTCGCATCATAAATATCGCAGTTCTTGAGGGTGGCGCCTTGGAAATTGGCGCCGCTCAGGTCTGCGTCACCGAGATCAGCCTCTTGTAGGGTGGCACCCTTGAAGTCTGCGTTGATGAGCTTAGAGCTGCCCGCGTTGAAGTTGTTGAGGGTCGCATTACAGAAGTACGCGCCGGACAGCTCGGTAACGACGATGCCCACGTCCTGCAACATCGAGTCGCTGAAGTCGGCCTCCTCGAGGTTGCCACTTACACTGCCCCCCCACCATTCAGTCCCCTTGAAGCAGGCTTTGGGTGCGGTGACATCCTCTAGATCAGCGCTGTTAAACAGGCAGCCTGAGAAGTCTGCCCCTGAGAGGTCGGCCTCACTGAGGTCGACCTCTCTTAGTGCAGTGCCTGAGAGCTTGGCGTTGCGTAGACTGGCTCCGCTCAGCCAGGCATCCTTCAGGATGCACAGGCGCAGGTCGGCGCGTTCAAGGTTTGCATTGGACAGGTCCATTCCGCTGAAGTCGACCGCCCCAAAAGTGACACCGTCAAACCGGGTTGAGCTGAGGCTTGCCGGCTTCACAGCCTGGCGGTAGCCGTTAAAAGCCTCAGAGCTCTCAAGTATGAGGCCGATCTGGCGCACTACTTCCTGGTCTTCGGGGCTCTGCCACTGCACGTCATTGAAGCTGGTTCCCACCAGGCGGCAATATTTGAGCGTCTTCTTGGGTAGTTGTGATCCATCCAGACATGACCCGCTCAGGTCAACACCTGTGATGTGCGCTTGACTCAGGTCGAGGCCACTGAGGTCCAGGTCGCACAACTTCAGACTGAGGCGAGCCTCTTCAGGGCACTTCGCGCGTTCGTCGTTGAAGCGGTCGACATCCGTTTTCAGCAATTCGTACCAGGCGGCGCTGTCTTCGGGTGAGGGCGGCATCAGCTAATTTCTGACTTCCTTGTTGATGTGGGCACCCACGCTGATCACCGCCCCTTTTAGATCTGCGATGGAGTTGAATTTGTAGCTCTTGGTGCGTTCCACTGCCTCTTTGTCCCTGGGACCTTCTTCCATAGCCCCATACTTACCACTTCCCTTACGGATCTTGATGAGCATCTTGGACCACTTACGCAGCCTGTCGGCTTCATCTGGGAGCGTAAAGGGCTTGGCCTTGCTCAGCTTGCTTGCAGAGTCGCTGAGGCGAAGTGCGTACTTGCTGCTCTGGATGGCAGCTGGCGTATAGGTCCGATAAGAGGCGTTAGCCACGGCCCAGATCGCAGCGCTCACAGAGACCCTAGTGCAAGGCAAGAACCTGCTCAGCAAGGTGTTGATGCCCTCCTTCCCCTCGCTCCATCAGGGCCAGGTTCAGCTCGACGAGCGCTTGGCGGCGCTGAAGGCAGCGTTAACGTCGGCCGCTGGCTCCGCCTCCTCAGGGGAGTGAACTGGGCTCGCGAGCTAGCGATCAGGTGGACCTGGGGCCAGGCCCCCACACCGGCGCCAGGCGCCAGCGACGGCGGGCTGCTCGCCCCCGGGAAGGGGCCGAATAGGCCGTGGGAAGGAGCGAAGGCTTCCAGGGCATCCCGTGCACCTGCTCCCCCTTCTTGAACACCACCCGCTCGACTTTCCCCAGATCCCGGGCGTACATCAGCTGGTGCATCAGCCTCCCCTTGGAGGGCTTCAGGAGCCCGGCGCAGTTGGTGGCGCGCAGCGCGTCGGCGGCGGGATGCTTGCCAAAGGGGGCCTCTTTGAGGACCCACCAGGGGTCGAAGTGCCACAAGCCCTCCAGGATGGAGGCGTCGCTCTGGCGCACGATGTCCTTGCCCGCAGCGCCTTCGGCAATACGCAAGCCCCCGAACACGGGCTTGCGGAAGCGCCGCGGCGCCCAGCGAAAGAGCTGGAGCTTCGCCCTGGGGATGTTCACGAGGAGCACCCAGCGGACCTCTCCTGCGGCGTTAAAGCAGGGGAAGAGCGAGCTGCGCTCGACCCCCCCGCCCGGGACACGCAGGCGACGGCGATGCAGCCGGAAGGCAGAGATCCCCACGAGCCCTAGCCCTCCCCGGCCGCTGCCTCGTTCTTAAAGGAGGAGGCCGCGAGGCCAATGATCCCTGGGTCGAAGGAGCCGGTCATCCCGGAGGGGATGACCATCAAGGCCCCGCTCTCCTTGATGGACTCGTAGGTCATGTTCATCGCGCGCAGCTTCATAGCCTCCGGGTCGGACCGGTAGGTCTCGGCGGCCTTGCGCATTTTGTCGGCCACCAGGACCTCGCTCTCGGCCAAGATGATCCGGGCCTCCTTCTCACGATCTGCCTGGGCTTTGCGGCTCATCGCGTCCTCCAGGGCGCCGGGGATGATCATGTCCCGGATCTCCACCGAGGTGACCTGAATCCCCCAGCTCGTCGCCTTGGCATCGATGGTCGCTTGCAGCTCCTGGTCCAGCTTCTCGCGATCGGAGATCATCCCCACCAGCTCGGTGCGCCCGATCACGTCGCGCAGGGTACTCTGAGCCGCCCAGGTGATGGTGTCCAGGAAGCGCTCGACCTCGAGCACGGCCCGCTTGGCATCGCTCACCGACCAAAACAAGACGGCATCGACATTAACCGGCACGGTGTCCTTGGTGAGTGTGCGCTCCGCCGAGAAGGTGGTCGAGCGGATGCGCAGGTCTACTCGAGCGGCCAGGCGATCGAAGCCTGGCAGCACAAAATGCAGCCCAGGCCCCAGCTCCTTCCTGAACTTACCCAGGCGGAGCAGGATCCCCCGCTCCCACTCCTTGAGGATCCGCGGCGAGCAGGAGAGGTAGAAGCCCAAGACCCCCACGACCGGTCCCCAAGGAGCCCCGAGCTTTTTTTGGGCGATGCCCCCCGCAATAAAGGTCAAGCCCAAGATCAACGCGCTGAAGAAATTCATGATCCCCCCTCCGAGACAGCAGACCCTACCGCTCCTCAGCAGGCTAGCACGCAGGGGGGAGCGGCGGGCCTCAGGCCCTCAGCAGAGTTAACATAACGCTTCTTATCGGACCTATACGCTCCCCCCCAGTGCCTGTTGTCGAACTATCCGCTGGGTTCTTCCTCATCCAGCGCG
>CAZEIY010000332.1:0-218 GCA_964512375.1 uncultured Rickettsiales bacterium
ATCAGCTGCGTTGCGGGGAGTTGCTGCGGATGGAGATTCTCCTCTGGGAGGAGTCGTTCCACGGGATGTGGGCTGCTTGCGCTGCGACCATCAAGGCAGTGGCTGCACGTGCCACCTGGCGGTTCCAGGAGGTGTGCCTCTGGTTCGACAAACCAGAGAACCGGCCAGACCCGCTGATGAAGGCGACGCTCTACTTCACGTACGTCGAGATGTTCATT
>CAZEIY010000332.1:253-5136 GCA_964512375.1 uncultured Rickettsiales bacterium
ATCGAGTCCACCGGTACCCGACTGGAAAACGATATCCAGACTCCGCGGCCCAAGCCAGCGTTCCGTCCATTCAAGGGTGGCGGTCGCGGGCGTGGACGTGGTATCGCTCGTCGCGCCAATGCAGTGGCAGAATTCTTCGACAACCTTGACGTGCCGCAGGCGAACTTCGGTGTCATCGTCGAGTCGCGCGTCGATCCCTCGGGTCGTCATCCACTGGATAGCGTCGCTATTTTCTTCGATGTCGTCATCGAGAAGCACCTGTACGTGAATTCCTCGTTCTACTGCGGACGCCAGGACTTCAAGGAGCTCAGCTGTGGCTTCTCCACCGAAGAACTCCCACTGCACGATGAGCACGTCGGTTCTCGCAGAGCCCACCAACTCCCTAAAGGCATCCATGTAGTCCTGATCGCAGATCAAGCGGATCTCGTCCGGGACCGACGGATCGGTTTCGTCCGGCTCCTCCGGTTGAAGTGTGCAGCTGCCCAATGCGAACAGAGACAAGAACAGGAAACTCGCCCAGAGCTGGCGATGGCGGCAGAGCTCAGTCAAGGTCGTCAGTTTCTGCCTTCGTGTCGCTGAAGGTCCGCGCCTCACTGGCGGGCTGTGGGCGATGAACGGGAGCGCTGTGATGAGTGGGAATGTCACCGAACACCGGGCCGTCGTCGCAGGTCTGCCAGCTATGGTGGTCCTCGTCGTCGGTGTGGTCGAGTTGCTGCATCGCTTGGGTATCGAGGCCACCGCTGGTGCCGTCGGGGTTGGCATTGAACAGCGCATCATCGGGGATAGAATTTCGATGAATCTTCGTGGCTTCTTCGCTAGCGCTGGTGGGCGCTCGGGGCGCCGGCGCCAGCTGTTTGCGGAGCACGTCTTCTGAGGTGTCACCGGCAATGAGGTGGAACTCTTCGGGGCTGTTCGTCTCGTTCGGTATGGTGGCGGCGAGCAACTCCACCGCGTTCATTGTTGGGTGGGTGAACACGTCCATGTACGCCTGCACCAGGGCTCCCAGAGTCTCATCGCGGATCACGATCACGTCGCCATCAGCGGTCTCGATGCGGGCGCTTATGCCTTGCTCGACTCCCTGCTCCAGACCGACTACCAGTCGACTGGTTCCTCGCTTGCGTATCGGGCCGTCCGAGTTCATCGTGGGAGCCTAGCAGCCAGTCCGCTGTTTCGTGAGGGCGCCTTGGAGTCCTATTGCATTCGCCACCCCGATCGCCCAGCTGAGCTGGCGTGTGCTCGCTGTGGGGACTTCATCTGTAGCGGCTGCGTCGTAAGCGGCGATCTATGTACAGTCTGTAAGAGCCGTCTCTTTCGGGAGGGGGTGCCGTACAGCGTCGAGGAGAAGGCTCGCGCTACCGCTCGCAGTTGCCGCCGCCTGGCCGAGCGAGCCACGCAGCTCCTGTTTGCCAGTGGTGGGGTTGCGGTGCTCTTGCGAATGAGTGTTCTGTCCGGGCTGATTCCGTCCGCGCTGGGCTCGCTGGCCGTAGTAGCTGCGGTGCTGTCCGTGTTGTTCGGTCTCGCCGCTTCGGTGCTCGCCTTCGTAGGGATGCGAGCCTCTCGGCGGGGGCAGCCTGGACCCGCACTGCCTGGGGTGTTCCCGCCAGCCTATGCGCTCACTGTGATTGCCCTGGGTGTCCTGCCACTGGCATTGGCGCTGGTAGCCCTGCGCGAGTTCATGGCGCGCTGAGTGCCTCCACCGTATAATCCTGCTCCCAACCCGTCTTGCCACGAAAACGCATCGTCGCGGCACGGAGCTTCGTCATCTCGGGTTCCGGTACGCCGGGCCAGGTCAGTCCCTCATTTCGGTTGTGGTTGGTCCACCCGGGACCGCCAGGCAGTGCGGTGCCTTGCTTCTTGCGCAGGTGTCGCTCGGTGCCAAGGATTGAGCTCATGTTGTGTTGCACGAAGTCGTTTCGGATCGAGGGATCGATGAGGCCACCGTTCCAGCCACCGAAGCTCTTGCTCTTGTTCTTCATCCAGTAGGCGGTGTCGGGGTCGTACTGACTGAGCATCTCGTGACGAACCGTCTCATGGAGGAGGGTCTCGACCCACTCGCAGGTCTTGCCCGCGACAGAGCAGGTGTCGAGCACGGCGACCAGGCCCTCGCCTCGGGTGGCAGCGGGAGTGGAGCGTGGAGGATCGTAGTACCCACCTCGGTAGTCCCGGTAGTTCTTCGCCGAGGGGAGGTTTTTCTCATACTGGTATTCGACTGCTCGCGCTAGCGCCAGACTGTGGTTCAGGTAGTCCTCTTTGTGTGTGTAGTTGTACAGGTAGGAGAGGGCAATCATCAGCCAGTGGTCATTGGCCAGTCGCTTTTCATCCTTGCCGAGGTCCCGCACCTGGATCAGCCAGTCTGCCGCGCGCACGGCAGTTTCCAACCACAGGGGGTTGGGGTCCCAGGCGTAGAGGCGAACCAGTCCGAGGATGGCCTCGCCGGGGTAGTAGGCGGAGCCGTCGAGGTTGGTCGGGGGCCCGCCGGGCTTGAGCGAGGGGAAGTAGATGAATTCGCCGTCGCAGCTCTTGGTCCGCTTGTATTGGGGAATGCACTCTTTCTGCTGAGACGAGACCAAAAAGCGGCCAAAGGCTTGCGCCTCGTCCCGATAACGTTCGGTGTCGCCGGTGGCTTCAACGTATTGGTCGATCATTACCAGCGCGAGGCCGGCGCCCCCCAGCTTGACCTGGTTGCCGGGGCTGAGGATGTAGAGCGACTCGCCTCCGTCGTCGGGCCCGTAGGGGCCGGTGCGCTTGTCCCTCTTGCAGCGAGCGAAGAGATAGTCGATGGCTTTCATGCTTGCTGCCAGATACGGCTCGAACTTGGTGCGGTCGTAGGCCTGCAGGATCGAGTAGGTCGTACCGCCATGGCGGAGCAGATTGTAGGAGCGACTGTCGCGATCCTTGCTGGGGTAATAGCGATAGCGGATCTTTCCGTCCTCGGCGATGGACGAGATCAGGTAGTCCGCTGCCCAGACCGTACGCTGCAGGAGGCGCTCTGCAGTGACCGCGTCGAACTCCCACAGGTGGGTCCGATACAAGCGAACGATTCCCGGAACATTGTTGCCTTCGGTCAACTGCTCTACCCAGGCAAGGGTGCGGATCTGTTCGTAGTCGAACTCCTCGGCCAACTCACCCAGCTTGGGGTTACGCCGAGCAAGCGCCTTGACCACGCCCTTACGAGGGATGCCCTTTTCATTCTTCTTGTCAGAGAACAAGCCCTTCTCGAGGACCTCGCTGGGCAGAACCCATTAGGCCTGATCTCCCGATTGGACCCAGTAGCCGTAGCGAGCCACTTTGCGCTTCTTGGGCTTCTCGATGTTTCGCTTGAAGGTGGCGGGGCGTGCGCGGGTGACGACATCGATCTTGAGTCGAATCCCATCCTTGCGCTCGGCATTGATGACCTTGCCGTGCTGGTCTTTAAGTTTCTTGGAGGCCGCGCGGACTGAGCTCGCGAAGTTCTTGCCAACGCCGGTTGCGCAGCTCTGAGTGGGTTCGTCCTGGTAGGCGCAGATGAACGCCCTGTGACCGGGTAACACATCGATCCTGGCAGTGGATTGGGCTGCTTCACCGTAGAGCACTGAGCGAGCGAGGCCAAAAGCCTGCGTCATGGTGGCTTTGTCGCCGAGGACGCTGCTTCGGGCGGCGTTTGCCGCTTCCTTGGCGTCGGCCTGACCCAGAGCCGTATCGAGTGAAGCTGATGGCGACTCGTACGGAGCGCAGGAACCGGCACTGAAGAGCGTAAGTACAACGGCGAGGGGGAGGGTGTTTCTAAACAACACAGCAGGCTCGGGTTTAGGGGTTTAGGGGATTAGGGGGGGTAGGGCTCGGACGAGCAGAGCTTCAGGTTGAACGACTGCGCGTCTTGGTCTCAGCGAGAGGAACGTAGAGGTCACTGCCTCCTGAGCGAAACTCCTGCGCCTTGCGGGCCATGCCCTCGCTGATCTCTTCGGCGGAGTGGGGAACGTCATCGCTCCGCTCGCCCAGGTCAACAAGGCCTCCTTCGGAAGCCATCTTGTTGACGTCCTGGCTGATGCGGTACGCACAAAAGGCGGGGCCACACATTGAGCAGAAGTGAGCAGTCTTTGCGCCCTCGGCCGGTAGCGTCTGATCGTGGTACTCCTCGGCCTTGGCAGGGTCGATGCCGAGCTCGAACTGGTCGCGCCAGCGGAACTCGAAGCGCGCCTTGCTGAGCAGGTTGTCGCGCTCCTGCGCTCCCGGATGCGCCTTGGCCAGATCGGCGGCGTGCGCCGCAATCTTGTAGGCGATCATGCCGTCTTTTACGTCCTCACGATCGGGCAGGCCGAGGTGCTCTTTGGGGGTGACGTAGCAGAGCATGGCCGTGCCGTGCTGGGCGATGATCGCTGCACCGATGGCTGAGGCGATGTGGTCGTAGCCTGGAGCGATGTCTGTGACCAGGGGCCCGAGCGTATAGAAGGGGGCTTCCTTGCAGACCTCGAGCTGTCGCTCGACGTTCTCGGGGATCTTGTGCAAGGGCACATGACCGGGTCCTTCAATCATCACCTGTACATCGTGCTTCCAGGCGCGCTCGGTGAGCTCGCCGAGCACCTCCAGTTCGAAGAATTGGGCCGCATCGTTGGCATCAGACACGGAGCCCGGCCGCAGCCCATCACCCAGGCTGAACGCGACGTCGTAGCGCTTCATGAGCGCGCAGATGGCGTCGAAGTGGGTGTAGAGGAAGTTCTCTTTGTGGTGGGCCAGGCACCACTTGGCCATGATCGAGCCACCACGCGAGACAATGCCGGTGACTCTATCGACGGTCAGTGGGATGGAGCGGAGCAATACCCCGGCGTGCACGGTGAAGTAGCTGACCCCTTGCTGGGCCTGTTCCTCGAGGGTCTGCATGTAGACGTCGATGTTCAGGTCTTCGA
>CAZEIY010000333.1:0-5118 GCA_964512375.1 uncultured Rickettsiales bacterium
CAGCCTCAAGACCGTTCGACAGTCGGTTCTCATGCCTTTCTGGCAATAGCCGCCTGGCGCATGCCGCCCAGCCCCTCCAGCAGGCCTGTCTCCAACCCTCAGCTAGACTCTGGCATGGAGGTTATTCACTCGTGTACCTGCGGTCCCAGCTACGCGAAGTCGAGGGCAGCGGGGTCGTTGTATTGGTGAACGGTGACCCGCGTGAAGCTGGCGATGTGGAGCCAACCGCCGCCAAGGGAAACCTGGAAGGAGCCTTAGCGGCCAGTTAGCGGCCAGTTAGCGGCCCCAATCACGCGCCCCACACAAGGTCGGACAAGAGGCGTCAGGCTTGACGATTTGATGATGTTTGGTCCGCCAGAGCATTGAGCCGCTGTCGGCGGTGCGGGGCCAAAAAATTCGTTGTGGCCGCCTTGGCCATTGCCTTGGGCAACAGCTCGGCAAGTCGCGCTGTATGCCCCACATTTGCACACACCAAGACCAGCAAATACCACGCATCGGCGGTGTCAGCGGCGAGCAGTGGTTCCAATTGCCTAAGCGCTTGTTGGGCCTGACCTGCGTCCAACAAGGACTCAGCACGGCCCAGTTGCGCTTCAGCGTGCTCTGGTTGTTGGGCCAGCGCTTGATCAAAAGCATGCAACGCGGCCGTGGGCTGTTCCAAGAGCAGTCTTACCGTGCCCATCCGGGTGGCTGCGGCCCAGCTGGTGCAGCCCGGTGGATTCAACTCTTGGGTAAACACCTGCTGTGCCTGATCAAGACAGTATTGATAACAGTCTTCAGCGTGCGTGAGTGCGGTTGTTCGTTGGACAGTGTCCGGCTGGGCCGCGGCTTGAGTTTCGTGACACACGCCTCGGAGAAAACTTAAGTTGGGATGCGGTCCGTTGCGTCGCTTTTTGGCCTGGACCAAGGTGGTCAAGGCTGCGTCGACTTCATTGGCCTCAAGCTGAAACGTGGCGCGCAAGGTCGCCATGGGCACGACATCCACATTCATCGTCACCTCAGCTTGAACTCCCTGCGGAGAGTCAAGCAGCGCGTCGGAGCGCCCCTGCAGAGGTTTTTGACGATGATTAGGTTGCGAGCATGAGTCACTTTTGTTGATGTGTGTGTGCTCAGTTTGCATTGCTATTTCCCAGGCGCGGTCTATCTCCTGACGGGCCTGGGCCATGTCACCATTGCCATACAGGGCATAGGCAAAATAGCTGCGAACGATTGGATTGTATGGCTCCGCCGCACACCGGCGCTGCAAAAGCACCAGATTGCGTTGGTCTTTGCCCTGCGCTTGGCGGAAGCTGGGCACGTTACCTAAATGCAGGATGGCCAGCTCGCCGATGTCCTTCATGCGCCGCTGGCCACGGGCGATCCAGGCATCCACGTTTTCATGGACCGAGCCCTGCCACTGCAGGTCATCGGTGCAACGAAACAAGCGGGGTAAGAGCATCGGAGCGCCCAAGCGTGCGTCACCCGTGGATACCTCGGCCCAGGTGGCATCGAGCCGGCTGGCGTCGTGCAGTGCCAATAATCCACAGTCAAAGTCGCTTTGGGTCACAACCGCCCGCAAATCCGTGTCGCTGGTGAGTACCAGGCGTTCGTCGGCATCCAACAACAATATCCAATCGCAGGTGCATGCCTGGCGGGCTGCATTACGCGCTGCAGCAAAGTCATCGTCCCATGGGTGAACCACCACTTTGGCGCCTGCCTGGCGGGCGAGCTCGATGGTCGTGTCCGTGCTTCCTGTGTCCACCACAATCATCTCGTCTACGTGACCACGCACAGATTCAAGACAGCCTGGCAGCATCTTGGCTTCGTCGCGAGCAATCAAACACAGGGCGATGCGGTGTACGGCGTTGGGACTGCTTGGATTATCCGGCTTGCCATTGGGGTTGGTGAGGGCGTTGGGCATCAGGGCCTCAGGGGGGTGGCGCCATAGGGTGGGAGATGTTGTGTGTGCAGCGATGTTGACTCTTCGTCATGAACCGGCGTCACAGCGTGAGGTTGATTAGAGCATAGGTTCATGCGGCTACCAAATGCAGCATCTAGGCACGATAAGAGGCGTTATATTAACTCCGCTGAGGTGACCAGGTTGGCCCGCGGGATCGGCACGAGGGCTGGCAACAGGGCTTGGGCTGCGGGCAGGTGCCCTTGTTGTCGTAGGTCTGCACGTTGCCACCTATCGTGCAGGTAGCGACGAAGGCATCGACAGCGTCCTGGCAGAGGGACCTGTCGGAACCAATTTCAGGTAGCCGCCCACCGAAGTCAGGCTCGACAGGCCAGCCACGTGGTCAGGGCATTGTTGCCTTGGATGTGCAGTCAGCCCTACCTCAGCCGAGTAAACATAACGCCTCGTATCGGACCTATACGCCTGCCTGCCGAAGAAAGCTCGCCTCAAGACTGAGACCGCGAGCGACTTCACGAATGGGGAACCCCACGTCGACCAGCACGCCAGCAATCTGATGAGATGCGGCGTCAAGGTCGGAGCCGTCCGGAGCTCGGTGCACCAGCACACCGTCCTGCACATCGAAGCTGTGTCCTTCAAGCCGGTCTCTCAGACGAGGCAGAACAGCCTCGAGTTGTTTTGCTGTGGCCGCAAGGGTCCAGTGGGTAACGAAGCCTCGACCTGTCACCTCTTCGATCGTGCCGGCGCGGACGAGCTTGCCATCCTCAAGGATCACAACGTGGTCACACAGCTTCTCCAGCTCGTCGAGGTTGTGGCTCGAGACGATGACCGTAGCCTTACCACGCAAGCTTGAGAGCACGGACCGCAGTGAGTGGGCCTGCATGGGGTCGAGGCCGGACATCGGTTCGTCGAGAAGAATCAACTCTGGGCTGCCGAGCAGGGCGGAGGCAACTGAAACCCTGCGGTGCATGCCATGGCTAAGCCTGTGAATCGGTTCGTCGGCTCGGGCAAGCAGGAGTACCTGCTCCAAAGATTGGGCGGCTGCGGCGCGCCCTTCAGTGGCGTTCAAGCCTTGGAGGCGCGCCAGATGCTCCAGGAACATTCTCGGCGTGTCCTGAATCGGCAATTCTGCATCCTGGGGAAGGACTCCCACCCGGCCTTTGTGAGTCGCCGGATGGAAGGGGCCAAGACCAAGCACGTCGCAACTTCCCGCTTCAGACCGCAGGTAGCCGGCGACAATGGCGAACAAAGTGGTCTTTCCCGCCCCATTGGGCCCAACAAGTCCAGAGAGGGACCCTACTGGGACCTCAAGGCTCAAGTCATCCAGGACCAGCGGCGACCGCCACCCATAGCGCTTGCATAGCCCCGAAACGAGCAGCGCGGCGCTCATAGGTTCCTGCGTGCAAAGAAGGGGAATGGCACGAGGCAGAAGACCAACGAGAGGACGCAGAGCAGGCCTGCGGGAGCTACCCAGTCCAGCCCCTGCTGCCAGAGCCCGAGTATCTGGGACTGGGGTAACACCGGTCGGACAACGTCACTGATGAGAGCCTTCACTCCCAGCCACTGAGCATTCGTGTAGCTGAAGAGCACCCAGGAGAGGATGACCACACCGAGCCCCATCACCCTTGACCATTGGCTCGATTCGGTCAGCTGGGAACAGGCGACGCCGAGGGCAACAAAAGGCAATGACCAGGTCCAGAGTCGAAGACTGAACTCCAGCAGAGTTGCACCCTGCTCTAGTGCGGGTTGTTGGACCATTGCTGTCAGGGCAACAATCCAGGTCCCCAGTGCTGCAATGAACAGAGCGATAAAGCTGAGTGCGGCTTGACCGAGGAATCGGCCGACGACCACTTCAAGGCGACCCGTCCGGACCAACTCAAAGCGAATCGATCGATCGCGGATAGATGAAGAGATACTGTCTGCACCGCTGGTGACACCCAGAAAAGGGATGACGCCCAGACCGAACCAGAAGAAAAAGACGGAGAGAATCGGCAGATCCAGCGCCCACTGAACCAGTTGAGGGTTGTCGAGCATCGAGTCGAGCATTTGCTGAATGTCTCCGCGCTCCTGGAGCACGTCCAGCATCGAACCCGGGCGCGCAGTCGTCGGTACACCCAGAGTCCTCGCCGCCACCTTCTCCATCTCGTGGATGGCCCGCGTAAACATGTATGCGCCGCCACAGCAGAACAGCGCGTAGGCCATGCAGAGCACGACCATGCTCCGGGTGCGAATTGCTCGAGCGAGCTGGGCACGTGTGACGAGCAGAGTGTCTCGGAGGGAAGTCCAGAAGCTCATTCAGGCTCTATGAACATCAGCGAGTCCAAGATCTCAGGATCCACCCACTTGAATGGATCGAGCAGATCATCCTCCATGTCAGCCAATTGGTCCTGGTCGAGTAGCCCGCGTGCCGCATCTTCCGATGTCAGCATGGCATCCAGCGCGTCTGCAGCAAAGGCCATTGTGTCGCGCCGCTCGGGCACCTGCCCCTCGTTCACCAAGGCAACGATTTCCTCGCTGAGTCCGACCAGTACCTCGTTCATCGAGTCGTAGGCACCGTCAATAGATTCAAGTTGCGTGATGCTCGGTTCGAGCTGCTCGACCAGAGAGGCTCGAGTCTGCGCCCTTCGTAGGTCGAGAGCCGTACGAGCTGCATTGAGCTCGTCGACGGGTACACCTCCCAACTTGTTGGCCACCTCCGTACGGGCCCTTTCGTGCTCGGCATCCATGTCTTCCAGAGCGTCGACGAGTTCAGGGTTCTCCTCTTCCAGTTCTGCAGCCTCCTGAATGGCGGCGTCCCGCGGGTCAGCAGTGACGCTCGGAGGACAGGGTGAGGAGGATGCGGCGCTGTCCCTTAGAAGGCGGGCCAGATCGAAACCGACGCTGGAAGGAGCCGAACGCACAGCATCGGCGAGAGCACCCTCGGCAACCCGGAGTTCCGCTCTCGGACCAAGCCCACCTAGGACGAAGCCGGCAATGAGAGCCACGGCGGCAATAGCGATTTGCTTCATCAGAACCTCCCTGGGTGCCGAAGAGTAGCCTCCAAACTGGCGTCTAGCGAATGCCAGGTGTCATCCTGAAGCTCTACCCAGTCCGGATCATCCACACGCACATCGATGCCGGTACGTCAGCCGAGTTAACATAAGGCCTCTTATCGGACCGATACGCAGCTTCGCGAGAACCCATCCAGGAAGTGTCTATGAATACCAAGAAGCTCAAGAACCAGGTGC
>CAZEIY010000334.1:0-5093 GCA_964512375.1 uncultured Rickettsiales bacterium
GGGCCGTCAGCACGCACAGGCAGGTGGATAGGGCTGCGGGGGGAGGCAGGCAGGAGGCCGGCACGGACTGGCACGAGTAGCTGGGCTCCGGAGGGGGCTGTCCCCTCTGAGGAGGTGCGCCACCGACGAATGTCTCGCAGTACTCGACCTCGATCAGGCACTGGCTGGTACCGCAGGCGAAGCTGTCGACAGCCGAGTCGTCGTCATCACCGCTTGCTGAGGAGTCATCGTCATCGCCGGCTACTGCTGAGTCATCGTCATCACCGGCTACTGCTGAGTCATCGTCATCACCGGCTACTGCTGAGTCGTCATCGCCGGCTACTGCCGAGTCGTCGTCATCGTCGGCTACTGTTGAGTCATCGTCATCACCGGCTACTGCTGAGTCGTCGTCGTCGCTGCCCACCGAGTCGTCGTCGTCGTCGCTGACCGCCGAGTCGTCGTCATCCGGCCCACAGGCGGGGAGCACCAGCAGGAGGAGCAGGAGGACGGACAAGAACGTCAGACGTCCGCGCACGATCAGGCTCTGCGCCTTCGCAGGCCACCAAGCAGGAGAGCCATTAACAAGAGGAGCGCCGGAGAGCCCTGGCCCCTACCTGCAGCCAGATCCGAGGCGCAGTCACAGCCCGCGCCTCGCCTCGCCCCCGCTGAGTCGTCATCACTGCCTCCGCCACCGCCGCCGCCGGCGGCGCTGTCGTCGTCGTCGCCTGGCGGCTCGACTCCATCGAGGGCCTCATCGCAGTCGGGATCCTCGTCGTCGACGAGCTGATCGCAGTCGTTGTCGATCTCGTCACTACATGCTTCGAGGTCGTCCTCGGGAGAGGAGAGCTGGACGTCGGCGTTGTCGTCGTCGCAGTCGCCCTCGCAGGGGGTCATCCCATCGCCGTCCAGATCATCGAGTCCGTTGTCGGTGATGCCGTCACAGTCGTTGTCGATGCCGTCACAGAGCTCGGTGGCCCCGGGGTGGATCCCGAAGTCGTCGTCATCGCAGTCGCCGGCACAGATGATCCAGTGATCGAGGTCGTCGTCCAGCTCGTCGTCTGGCAGCAACTCATCGCAGTCGTTGTCGAGGCCGTCGCAGACCTCGGGCGCGCCCGGGTAGGTGTGGGCGTTGTTATCGTCGCAGTCGTCATCGCAGACGCTGAAGCCGTCGAGGTCACCGTCTTCGTCTTCGACGGTAGACGGGTCGCAGTCGTCATCGATGCCGTCGTTACAGATCTCGGGCATCCCCTCGTTGATCTGTGCGTTGTCGTCGTCGCAGTCGCCCCTGCACAGGGTGTAGCTGTCACCGTCGAGGTCGAGCGCCTCATCGGTGGTGGGATCGCAGTCGTTATCCTGGCCGTCGCAGATCTCGATGTTGCCGGGGAAGTTGGCGGGATCGTTGTCGTCGCAGTCCTGACCCTCGTAGGAGCCGTCTCCATCGGCATCGATCTCAATGAGGCATCCATAGCAGCCGTCGTACTGCACCTGGTTGGCGTCGTCGCACTCCTCGGTGCCCTCGATTGTGCCGTTACCGCATTCCCAGAGGGTTCCGTTGCGCACCTCGAATTCCCAGACCCCGGGATCGCCGATGTTGGAGGTCGTGCACAGGTCGAGGATGGCGGGGGTCTGCGAATCGGGATGGGACCAGTAGTCGACCAGATTGCCCGCGTCGAAGCCCATCTGAGCTTCGGTACCTCCCAGTCCGCCGCTGCCACCGGAGGCGCCACCAGTGGTCCACTCACAGCGGTTGTAGCGGAACTGGATGTCGAAGTCGCCGGGACCGAAGCTGGGCGAGCGATCGGTCACGACGACCTGGAAGCTGTTGAGGCGGTTGGTGGCGGATGAGTAGTAGCCGACGTTGTACCAGGTGGCGCTGAATGCACCGTTGATGCTGTCGAGATCCCAGTAGACACGGTTGCAGCCAGTACAGGGCTGGCTACCGCGCGTATCGACGTCACCCCAGTAGGGCGCGATCATCGGCCTGGCGCTGGTGGGGAAGGATTGCGGGGTAAAGGTGCCGACACCGCCGGAGAAGGTGATGTTGCCGTTGTTGTTGACGTAGATGGTGGTCTGCGTCGTGCCGAAGTAATTCAGTCCGTTAGGAAAGAGTCCGCCGACGTTGATGCCGGTCGAGTAGCCGTCATCATTTACATGCAGCGTCTGCTCGCCGTAGCCCTGAGGACCGCCCAGGCCTGAGATCAGCGAAGCCTGTGCCCGCACCGGTCCGATGCCCGAAAGCAGCAAGAAGCTGCATGTGATGGAGGCAAGCAAAGCGCGGCCGAGCGACATTCAATCTACTCCGGTGGTCCTGAGACTAGGTGCACCCAGTCCTGGGGTATAGCCTCACGCTAGGCGGGACATGCAAGGGGTGTCAATGATGCCTTTCTTGCGTTTATAGGTCGGCATCGTTCCACGCATGGTTCAGCCAATCCTCCAGCTCGTTAGCCCAGTTGCTCCCGGCATTCAGGCTCGCTCGCACATTAGTCGGCTCCGCAACTCCAGTGGGGAGAGCTACAGGAAACTATGCAGCCTCCGAGAATGGCCCTGCCGTAATCAGTCTCAGGTTCGGCGGGTTCGCCATAGATGATAGGGCGCGGTTCATTGCCGTTGAGGCAGAGTCCGTGCTCAGCCAACTGGTCTTTGAGTATGACCACTCCGGAGGCTATGCCCTGAGCGGGATTCGTCCAGCCGCACCGGCTCATGCCTGCTGCTGTTGCCAGGCTCATGAGCAAGAAGGTGGAGAGGAATAACAGCGCCAGGCACAGCACCAGAGTTCTGAGGGGATTGCGAGCAAAATAGTGGAGACGATTCAGCATCAGTCCTCCTCGAAGCGCAGGGTGAACGGACCGACGTCGCCGTTGAAGCCGTCGATGACGACGAAGTAGTGTTGGCCTGCGCGCACCTCGAAGGTGAGGTCGTTGTGGCCGCGCTTGGCCGCGTTGTGCGAGTTGCAGCTGCCATCGTCTGCGGGGTCGAGCAGCAGGAAGATATCGTGGTTCACCTGCGTGGGGCGTGGACGGACCAGCTTGATCTTTGCGGTTCCGGTGATGGGGGCGGTCCAGTAGTAGGCGACCTCGGGCCCTTCGAAGTTGCCGACCGCGATCGAGCTCGGCCAGGAGTCGATGTTGTCGGTGGCGATGTCCATGTCGCCGTTGTCGCCTGTGACCTCGGTCCAGCCCTGCAGCGAAGCGGCAGGCTCGCACTTGGCATCGGCGAGGGGGACTCCGACCTCGGTCCAGGCATCGGCGACTGCGATGGTCTGTGGGGATCCCGGGCCGAACAAGTCGGTCGCCGTCTGGATGGTGGCGGTGCGCGCCATGATGAACCTTGTCCTCGGCACCATGTACTGCGTCAGTGCGCGGTACCAGATGTCGGCCGCGCCGGAGATCGTCAGTGATGAGTCCTGGACCATCAGGTAGAAGGCCTTGTTGGCGATGCCCGAGCTGTAGTGGACATTCAGGGTGGCCCGGTAGTCCGAGTAGTGGTCGATGCTCTTGCCATCGGCCGGTGGGTTGTTCATGTAGCGCAGGGCCGGACGATTATCGATGACGTTCGCAAGGCCACCTGCCGCGACCTGGTTTGCGCCGAGATCTGAGGTCCCTACGTCTTCCCCCATCCTCCACGTGTCACCACTGATGCTCCAACCCGCCGAGCGGGCATCGACCACGGCGGCGAAGATGTCTGAGGTCGCCTCGTTGAGCGCCCCCGACTCACCCGCGTACACGAGTCCCTTCACGCGCCGGGTAAAGACCGAGTAGTCCGTCACCGCGTGGGTGAACTCGTGGTGTACGACGTCGCTCGCCCCTGCCAGCGGCTCGAACTTGGTGTAGCCGCTGCCGAAGACGAAGCCCTCGTGGTCGCCAGGCTCTGCTGCCGGGCCGCTCCAGAAGGCGTTGTCCTTCCAACTGGGGTGGTAGTAGCTCTCATTGACGCCTGTCTCCCACCAGCGGACAGTCGACACGATCGTCTTGCCATTATCGTCGTAGCCGTCGCGTTGCTGCTCCTCCCAGAAGTAATCGTAGACCTCGCCCATGAAGTTGTGGGCATCGTCGACCTGCGCGTCGCCGCTATCCCCCTGTCCCTCGCTGCGAATGAGCTGGCCGGGCAGGTCGTAGTCCGGCTCGTCGCCGATAAATTTGTGGGTCTCGCGGTCAAGAAGCGTGTGCATGTTGTCGTAAGTCCACACGACCTCGCCGGAGTGAGCGTCGACGAACACGACCGGCTTGGATGGCTCCGACAACTGAAATCCCTCGACCCGGGTGCGGTAGACCAGGTGGTCGAGCCCGTCGTGGCGAAGGACGAACAGGTCGGCCTGGTGACTCACGGATGCACCGGGATTGGCCTCGATCGCGATGTCGATCGCCTGGTCGGCCGACAGCGAAGGGGTCGTGTCGACTTCGATGCTGCGCACCAGCCCGTCGGTCAGCGACGAGAACTCGCCATCGGCAAAGAGGTGGACAATGAGCTGAGCGCCGAAGACGGGTACGTCTTCCTCGATCTGATCGAGCCTGATGTGGGCCATGCCGAGGGAGTCGAAGTCAGTCTGCAGGATCTCGACTGCATCGACTCCGTCCATTGTGTTGTTTGCCGGGTCATTCAGCCAACTGACAGTCTGCTCCTGGGCCAGGGCGATGGCCTCCTCGTTGTGTTCACTGTGCGTGCTGTTGCCGAACACGTCGGGGGAAGTAGAGGCGGTTTGCTGTGAGGTACAGGCTGTAGCGAAGATGAGCACAATGAGGATTAGTCGTTTCATACTTCTAAGTCTGGGGTCGGCCTTAGATATGTCAAGAAAATGTCATGAGATAGTCCAGAAAAACACAAGAGCGCAACGAATGCGTCGAGTGGGCTGCTCCCCAGTGCTACGAAGCAACGCTGTTAGGAGTGATCGCCCATGCTCGGCGGGCCGTAGGCGCAGGTGTGCTGGGCGATTGCGAACAGCAGGCTTAACCCAAGCTATGCCTTGGATGTCATCAATACAGTGAGTTGCTCAAAGAGAACCCAGGGTTACACTTCAGGCACAAGCTCGAATCGAGACGTATGAGACTTCGTTCGCACTTTCTTGCCGTGTTGTTCCTGTTTGCTGCTTGCGGCGAGGGGGCACTGTCAACCGATCC
>CAZEIY010000335.1:0-5083 GCA_964512375.1 uncultured Rickettsiales bacterium
CACCATCGTCGTCGTCACCACCACCTGTCGTGCCATTGCCACCGTCAGTTCCGCCGCCGCTAGAGCCCTCTCCACCGGGCTCGGGTCCGCCGTTAGCTGTCCAGTCGTCCGGCAGGTCGATAACGATGTCGATGTTATCCAGGGGTCGACCCGCAACCCGAAGGGGGTTGAATGGGTAGCGTCGCTGCAGTGAGTTCGCGCCAATGATTGGTGAACTGTCAGAGGCGATGGCCACCACATAGATCTGACCTTCGTAGTTGAAGTCCTCGATAGCCCAGGACCCGGGCTCAGCCAGCGTGCGCTTGTCGATTACCTGCGTTAGATCGTCGGGGTCTTCGAGAAGGTACACCAGGAGCAGTCCCGCTCTCTCGTGGTACTCATCGTCGCTCAACTCGATACCTGTCTCCCGATCTACGGCGATGACCTGACCTGAAATCGAGACGGGCACGATTTCGTCATCATCGTCGGTGATGGGCGGAGCGTCACCGACGTCGCCAGTGCCCGAGATCCCGCTGTCCGAGCATGCTGCTGCCACCAACATGGCTGCAAGCAGTAGAAAGCAATTCAGCAACCGTGGCGCAGAAGTCTTTGGTTTGGGATGTCGCATGTTCTTGGCCCTCCCGGGCTATTCAAGTCGCTTGAAAGACGTCTGATGCTCGATTCACCAAGCGTCGAGGTTGCAGTTCGCCCCTCGTGCGCGTAGGTGTATCAAAGGCTCCCTACTGGAGGTTTTACTCCCTGGGACAGACCACAGTCAATGAATTCCACCCCCGTGTTCGTGTGGCGGCAGCTATATTCGGTGGGTATTCGTGATGATTAGTGCAGATGTGGGAAGGCGGTCTGAGATGATGAGTAGACACGAAGTGATCGGGCGAAGAGTGGCCCATGCGCTATCGTTTGGATTGCTATTGTTGTTGGCTACCGCTGTTCCCGGCTGTTCTGATGCAGGGGGTGGCGGGGAGGTGCCTGATGACGATGACAGCGCGGTGGATGACGACGACAGCGGCGATGATGACACCGTTGTCGCTGACGATGACGACACCGTTGTCGTTGATGACGATGACACTACGCCACCCCTTCCGCCAAACTGCGATGTCGCAGGGGTTGTCGATCCCAGCTGTGTCGAGCTGAGCTGGCGTCGACCGCCTATCGCGGTGGCGATGTCTTCGTGTCCGACGGGAGACTTCACTTTCACGGGCTCCGTCGCGTGGCAGCTCTTTCTCGCGGAGTGTGGCGGTGTCTCAACGGATCCGCTTGCAGCTCACGACTGGGGCCAAGAGTCCGTCCTGGTGACGATTCGGGCCGGCAGCGCCTGCTTTCCGGTGAGTGATGTCCTGTGGTTTGCACACTGTGCCGATGGCAATCACTTCGGGCATGCTTTCGATCTCTGTGGGGACTGTGACACCACCCAGTTGGTGGTGAACTTCGTGGCCGTTCCAGCTGGAGCAACACCAGTTCAGTTCCACGAATGCGTTCCCGAGAAGCTGGCCTGCCCCTGACGATAGTGATCGAGCCTCTTGATTCACTGCTCCGGCAGGCTCTGCTACGACGGAGTGAGCTGTTCGAAGCACTCCACGCTGAGGGCACCAACTGCTACCGCCTCTTCCACGGAGCCGTCGAGGGGCTTCCGGGCGTCGCCATCGATCGATATGGCACTGTGCTGCTCGTTCAGACCTGGTCCCATGAGCTGGAACCTGGTCAACTCGACGACATCCAATCGCTTGTGGGCGATTCGTTGGAGGTGCCGCTTCATCTCGTCTGGAATCACCGGGTCGCGGGCAAGGATGACTTCGGGCGCTGGTTTCCGTTCGAGAGGGAAGGGGAGTTCCTGGGGTCTGAGTTGGGTATTGAGTACGACGTCTGTCCCCGACATCGCGGCAGGGACCCTCTCTTGTTTCTTGACCTGCGGGCTGGTCGACGTGTCTTGCTGGAGCGGGTTCGAGATCGTGACGTGTTGAACCTGTTCGCCTACACCTGCGGAATGGGTCTGGCGGCGGCGAGAGGGGGGGCTGCGAGTGTATTGAATATCGATTTCGCGGCTTCTGCTCTGGCCGTAGGAATGCGCAACGCAGCTCGAAATGAGATTGATCCGAAGCGATTTGTGACCTTGCAGGCGGACGTGCTGCCCACCATTCGCCAGCTTGCTGGCTTGGCAGTCAAGGGTAGGGCGAGCCGTCGTCGGTCCTTTGAGAAGCTTGCAGCGCGGCAGTTTGACTGCGTCCTTCTCGACCCTCCGGCCTGGGCTAAGGGGCCCTTTGGTGCGGTCGATGTGGTGCGGGACTACAGCAGCCTGTTCAAGCCGGCATTGCTTGCCACTCGGCCAGGGGGGGCGATGCTCGTGACGAACAACTCGGCCAGGGTGGCCTGGGAGCCGTGGATTGACCTACTTGAGCGCAGCGCCCGAAAGGCGGGCCGACCACTCGTCGGGATAGAGCGGATTCTTCCTGAGACAGACTTCCCGAGTCCCGATGGGAAGCACCCACTCAAGGTGGCCTGGTTGCAGGTTTGATATGGTGGGCGACATGTCAGGCAGCGACTGCAAGGTAGTAATTCTGTGTGGCGGGCAGGGGACTCGCCTCAAAGAAGAGACGGAGTTTCGACCCAAGCCGATGGTCGAAGTCGGCGGTCGGCCTCTGCTCTGGCACATCATGAAGATCCATGCTCATCAGGGGTTTACGAACTTTGTGCTGGCGCTGGGCTTCAAGGGACACGCGATTCGAGAGTATTTCCTCAACTACCGCCGCCAGACCTCGGATCTGACGATCGCCTACGGGCATGGCGACCACGAGGATGCTCTGACCCTGCACTCTCCCAGTGATGTCGCTGGTTGGCAGGTCACCATGGCTGAGACAGGTGAGCTCACCAACACCGGGGGCCGAATCTTTCGGCTACGTGACTACCTCAAGGACTCGACCTTTCTGATGACCTATGGCGATGGGGTAGCAGATGTGGACCTGGATGCCCTCCTTGCGCACCACCGCCAGTCAGGTCGCCTGGCGACGGTGACCGGTCTGCAAGCGCAATCTCGCTTTGGGGTGCTTGAGCAGGACGGTGCGGGGGGAGTCGCACGCTTTCGAGAGAAGCCCCTCCTTGATTCCTGGATATCTGGTGGCTTTTTTGTTCTTGAGCCCGGTGTCTTCGACTATCTCGATGACAACTGTGTGTTTGAGCAGGACCCGCTGCGGCGCCTTGCCGACGAGGGGCAGTTGTCGGTCTACAAGCACTCAGGCTTCTGGAAGAGTATCGACACCTACCGGGAGTATCTTGACATCAATCGCATGTGGGACCAGGGCGATCGTCCCTGGGCGAAGTGGGAACGCTGAGTGCGGCTTCCTGATCCGGACTTCTGGCGGGGACGCCGGGTCCTGATTACCGGCAGCAGTGGCTTTAAGGGCTCCTGGCTGGCGCTGATGCTTCGAAGACTCGGCGCTGAAGTGACCGGCTTTGCGCTTTCGCCAGATGGTGATCCCAGCCACTTTGAGCTCATTCGACTCGGTGCTCTCATCGATCAACACATCGGCGATGTGCGTGACCTTGCTCAGGTTCAGTCCGTGGTAGCGCACTGCCGGCCCGAGATTGTGTTCCACCTCGCCGCGCAGGCGCTCGTCTTTGCCGGATTTGCAGACCCCGTGGGCACCTATGGCAGCAATGTCATGGGCACTGTTCACTTACTCGAGGCGCTCCGCAATCAGGACTCGACGCGCGTGCTGGTCAATGTGACCACCGACAAGGTCTACGCTGCTTCTTCGGGCGGCGCGCATCGCGAAGGAGACCGCCTGAGTGGTGAAGGACCCTACAGTGCCAGCAAGGCCTGTTCAGAATTGATCACCGCGGCTTCCTTTCAGTGGGCTGTGGAGCGCGACCTCGCTCTTGCGACGGCCCGCTGTGGCAATACACTGGGCGGAGGGGACTGGGCTGCCAATCGGTTAATTCCTGACTGCGTGCGGGCAGCTTCAGCGGGCACGTCTCTATCGATTCGCAGTCCTGATGCGGTGCGTCCCTGGCAGTTCGTGCTTGATTCGCTGTGTGGCTACTTGTTGCTGGCGGAGTCGCTCTCCGATGATGGAGCTGCGTTCGCAGGTGCCTGGAACTTCGCCCCCGCTGTGGGGGGGGAACCGCGGGTTATCGAGCTGGCGTCCACGATGCTCAGCGCTCTGGGGGCGCCCGAAGCGACGGTTGAGAAGATGGTTGATGCGCCGCCTGAGACGGCTGTCCTGCGTCTGGAGTCAAGCAAGGCGAGAGATGGGCTGGGTTGGGCTCCAGCCCTGGATTGGCGCGCCTGTATCGAGTGGACAGCGAGGTGGTATCGCACCTGGCTGGGTGGTGGGGATGTCGCTGCCGAGTCCGAGCGTCAACTGGATAGGTACCTGAGCGGGGTCTGAACCGGTCTCAGTGGTTTGCTGCGTCCCGTAAACCGGCAGCAGTCAGCATGTAGCGCGTGCGGCTGGCGATCGTGTGGTCCCGACGTACTCTGGCCATCCCGCGCTCGGCGATCGCGCGCGCTTCGTCGGGATGGTCCATGTAGTGCTCTACCTTCTCCATCAGCTCCTCGAAGGTTCGATAGCAGTCGACCTCTTTGCCAATGTCGAATAGCTCGCTGAGGGCATCGGAATGCTCAGTGAGCACAAAGCCACCACATGCCAGTGCATCGAACACGCGCATCGTGACGATGTCCGATTGGTAGATGCGGCCTATGTCGAGGTTGATGGCACTGCCCGAGTAGATCCGATTGAGCTCATCGCGATGGCCGGCAGGACCCATGTGCCGAACACCATACTCGCTCAGATCGCTCCAGCCCTCGTCACCCCATACGGCGATGTCGACCTGACCCAGATTGGCGATGCAGGTGATTCGCTTGTCCGCGGCGGCCATCTCAGCGAGCAGCACGATGGGATGGTCTTCAGGGTCCTGGACTGACATGACCTGGGAGAAGTCAGAGAGGTGCTCTTGAACTAACTCAGGAATCCGATAGGTGCACCAGTCCTCGCTCTGCGCTGCGAGGACCGTGGTGATGGCTGCGTTGGCCTCATCGATAGTCTGCTGCTCTGCGTTACCTCGCCACAGGCAATACAGTTCGAGGAGG
>CAZEIY010000336.1:0-5049 GCA_964512375.1 uncultured Rickettsiales bacterium
CGGGGCGGATGACCACCTGGTAGCTGCGAAGGGCCAGCCAGGCAGCGCCAAACAGGATGAGCAGGCCGATGCAGCCAAAGAAGAGCCCGACCACCAGGGTATCGGTGTTGGCGATGTGTGCTCCCGCGCCGCTAAAGATCAGTCCAAACACCAAGACGGCTCCGCTGGCTCTCTTCTGGGTGGGCCTGGTGATGGTTATGTCCTCACTGCCCCTGCCATTCTCGGGCGGTGTGACGATGCGGATGTGGCTGTCGTCTTCCAGTTTGTCCACCAGGGGGATGCCGAGGCCGTCCGCGGCGCGCTGCCCCAGGGTTCTGAGCTCCCTCGAGACGGTCACTGCAGGGCTACCCGGAGGAGTGGCGGCTTTCTTGATGAGAACGGTCTCCTCGCTCCCTGCGACCAGGAGCAGGCGCATGTAGATGTTGCGTTCACTGGTCGACATGGCTTCGGCGAAGGCGCCCTGGCAGAGGTCGACGCGGAGGGTTGCGCCCTCGGGGAGTGGCTGGGGTCGTCCAAACCAGATGCCGAGCTGGCGGGTTGCGCGAGTCAGGGTGCGTTTGCTGTAGTTGAGTTCGAGGCCATGCAGGATGGTCCACAGCCAGGTGCAGATAAAGAGCGCAGAGCCACAGAGTATGGGCACCCTGAGCAGGGGCTGTTCGACATCAGGTGTTCCTGACGCCACGTTAAGCCCTTGCTCTGCCATTATTGGCACCTTGAGCAGGGGCTGTTCGACATCAGGTATTCCGGACGCCACATCAAGCCATTGCTCTGCCCATAGGGCGAGGACCAGGACGGGAAGCCAGCCAAAGAACATCGGGCCGATTACCCTGCCTATGCCGCTGCGGATGACCTGTAGCTTCTCCTCAGTGTCTCGGATCTGGAACATGTGCGACGCTCGCATGAGATGGGTTGGCCGTCATTATCTCTGTTTCCTGAACTCGAAGCGAAGTAGCCCGTTACACCCTGCTGCTGCGTCTCGCCCGAGTGCTGGCGGGAAGCGACCACGCTGGCTCAGTCGATACTTGCTTCGCAGATATAGTGGGCGAAGTAGGTATTGGCCCAGTTGTTGGACGCGCAATCCAGATCGTTCCAGGTGCCGTCGACATACATGTGAGCGCAGTCCTCGTTCGACCAATTATCGGGTTGGCCGCCGGACCAGTTGCGGTAGGTGGAGGTGCTCCCATCCACCCACTCCCAGCCGGCGGCGGGCTCCTCGGACGAACTGGCACCCAGGTCGTTGTAGCCAATCCACCACCAGTGTGACGACGAGAGGTTGTTCGCTCTGTTCAAGACCCAGGCCTGCTCTGCAGAATCGTCGATAGTAACGAGGTCATAGTTGTCCTCGGTGCGGCAGCCGTCCCGAGCTTCGAACCACGTCGCGACCACTTCGCAGAACCTGTACGCGTGCCCCCCATTGTTTTCGACAACGCATGAACACCCTGCATTTACGTCGATGAGGCCGTCGCAGTTCTGGTCGTAGCCGTCGCATTCCTCGGGATTGCCGGGGAAGTTGTCTGCCCCGGTAGCGGGGTCATCGTCGCAATCGTCATCACATAGAGAGCCGTCACCATCGGCATCGATCAGGTCGGCGGTGGTCGGTTCACAATCGTTGTCGAGGCCATCACAGGTGACCTCGACCTCTTGCGACGAAATATCCTCGTTACCGTCATTACAGTCGCCCTCGCAGGGGCTCTCCGAGTCGCCGTCTCCATCGAGTTCGTCCGCTGGGATCACCCCGTCACAGTTGTTGTCCTGTCCGTCGCAGAGTTCCGTGTTGCCCGGAAAGTTTGCAGCACCTGTAGCTGTGCTCTCGTCGCAATCATTGTCGGCAACACTTGCAGCATCACCGTCAGCTCCGCAGGTCGTGACCCCATCGCCATCCAGATCGAATTCAGCGTCGACGCTGCCGTCGCAGTCGTTGTCCTGTCCGTCGCAGGTCTCTGTGTTGCCGGGGAAGTTGTCAACACCGGTCGCCACGCTCTCATCGCAGTCATTGTCGGCGAGGCTTGCTGGATCGCCATCGGGACCGCACGTGGTCACCCCATCGCCATCCAGATCAAGCCCCTCATCCACGGCGCCATCGCAGTTGTTGTCGATGCCATCGCATACCTCCGCCTGCCCAGGGAACACCAGGGCACCGCCTGGCACCGTGTCATCGCAGTCGCTGTTGTTGTTGACCGAGTCCGGCGGAGCGAGACAGTCCACGACCGCAACGGAACTCGCGTCGCCAAATCCATCGCCGTCTACGTCCCGATACCAATTCTGTTGCACCACCTCTTCATCGATGCTGCCGTCGCAGTCGTTGTCCTGTCCGTCGCAGAGCTCGGGATTGCCGGGAAAATTCTCGGCGCCCGTCAGTGGGTCGTCATCGCAGTCACCATCACAGGTCGAGATTCCATCACTGTCCAGGTCGCCTGGATGAAGAGTCGGGTCGAGGTCGTCGCAATCAATGGAGGCCTCATATCCGTCTCCATCGGCATCAACAGGCTGCGGCGAGCTGTCGTCGTCATCACTGCTGCTCGTGTCGTCATCGTCATCACTGCTGCTCGTGTCGTCATCGTCAAGGGCAGCGCTGTCGTCGTCATCGAGGGCACCCACACCCCCATCATCATCATTCGAAAAGTTGACATAGCCCGTCGGCCCGGAGTTACAGGCGCTGCAGAACAAGACAAACAGCAGAGCTGCGACCCAGGAGTGTGTGCCTCGTTCTCGTTCCGTTCTGTGCGATACAGCCAAGAGACCTGCTCCTTCGATTCACACCGGCGTATCGGACCTATACGCTCGGCCTGTGCTGGCTTCTTTCGCCAACTCAGCAGAGTGAACATTATGCCAGTCGTTGACCTTGAGGGTCACCGATCCGGCTCCTCAGTCCTGATGTTTCTTGAGGACCTCGATCTCCGTCTTGAGGCTGTCAATCTCCCGCTGCTGTTCCTGGGTGAGCGCGACCACTGCTGAGATGTACGCGTAGAGGTCCACCCGCTCGCTGCCTGAGAAGCTGGCTCGGGGCTGGTCCTCGAGGATGTAGCCGAGTCGCAGACCTGGCTTCTTCGTGTCCCGGTAGTGGTAGCGAGCCAACTTGACGTTAAGCACTTCTCCGGCGAGCTGCTTCCGCTCGCCCGCCTCGATGTAGTGGATGTCACGCTTGACTGAGCGGGAGGACATCGGACAATTCCCGGCGTCGTCGGGGTAGGGCTCATTCCTGCAGGTCATCGCGTACTCGGACGAACTTCCAGATGTCGACTGGCAGGTGAAGGCCGGCTGGAGGACGCATGTGGCGCCGTCTTCATTGCAGGGGGCATCCGCCGCGACGCCGAGGTCTGAGCAGAGATCTGTGCTCGGATCTGCCCAGACCGTATCAGCTTCATCAGTGCACTCAACGGAGATTGGATCTCCATTGCCGCAAGGGTGTGCGTACCACAGGGGTTCTGCATCTACACAGGAGAGGAGAGGAAGACAGAGAAGGAACAGTACATAGCGGGACACTTTGGGCCTCGATTCTTGTGTGAGGAGCAGGATAGCCGAGAGCTTGGTGGTGCTCTTCAGCCACACGGGCCGAAGATAGGCGTGACTGAAGATGACACCCATGATGAAGAACATGAAGGTGATGCCGAGCAGGTGGGTATGGGACATCCTCACCACCGTGTAGATGTTGAGGTCGGCCATCTCCATGACCCGAGCATAGGAGGTGAGCTCAGGGAGATGTGGATTTGATGCGCCGTGGCTCAGGTGATGACATGGGCAGATAGCCTCTAAAAAGAGTCAGGTACGTCTCCCTGGAAATCCGTTAGCTCCTCGGAGCTAATATGATGTCTCTTATCAAACCGATACGTCATGAGTCCGGTGCTAACCAAAGAGGACTGCAATATGATCCGAATCCTGCTCTTGTTGGGCATCCTCTCCGTAGTCGTTATTGCACCCGGTTGCGAGAGCGAGCCAGTCGGCGACATCTTCATCCCTGACGATGACGACACCACCGGCGATGACGACACCACCGATGACGACACCACCGATGACGACGACTCGGCAGGTGATGACGACGACTCGGCAGGTGATGACGACGACACGCCTGAGCCACCGGTGGATGCCGATAACGACGGCTATCTGAGCAAGGATGACTGCAACGACGACGATGCTGCCATTCACCCCGGCGCTGACGAACTATGCGATGGCACAGACCGCAACTGCGATGGCGACTCGCTCGCTGGGGCCGTTGATGCACCCACCTGGTACGCCGATGACGATGGTGACGGCTACGGGCGCGACGGCACTACCCAGGTCACCTGCAACCAACCCCACGGCTACTCGGCGTATGCGGGCGACTGCGACGATACGGAACCCAGCTACCACCCCGGAGCCGTGGAAGCTGATTGCACCGACCCGGGCGACTACAACTGCGATGGACAGGTGGTCTGGGCTGACGCCGACCTCGATGGCGAGGCCGCCTGTGAAGACTGCGACGACGACGACATCGCCGTGAACTCCGCAGCCACCGAAGCATGTAATTCGATCGACGATGACTGCGACGGACAGGTCGACGAGGCGGGCTCAACTGGGGAGAGCACCTGGTACCTGGACGCAGACGGAGACGGATATGGACGCACTACGCTCAGCCAGGTCGCGTGCGACCAACAGCCTGGCTACGTCGGCAACAGCGATGATTGCGACGATCTGGACGCCACTTCCTACCCCGGAGCTACCGAAGTCTGCGACGGCAGCGACAACAACTGCGACAACAGCACCGACGAGGGCGTCACCACCACCTTCTTCGGCGACGCGGACGGGGACGGCTACGGCGATTCCAGCGCACCGATCGCAGCCTGCTTCCCGCCCGCCGGCTCCAGCGTCAACGACCAGGACTGCAACGACGCACAGCCCTCGGTCCATCCCGGCGGTATCGAGGTCTGCGACAGCCTCGACAACGACTGCGACAACAGCGTCGACAACGGCGCGGTCGATGCTGCCACCTGGTACGACGACAGCGACGGCGACGGCTTCGGAGGCGCTCTCACGGGTACCCTGTCCTGCAGCCCTGTCGCCGGCGCAGTGAGC
>CAZEIY010000337.1:0-5049 GCA_964512375.1 uncultured Rickettsiales bacterium
ATGAGCCGGCTACTGTAGCGGCCTGGGGCGTAGCGCTCTATTCGCTCCCGGCAGCGCTTCATCCAGCGCCGGTCATCGTTTGCTTCCGCTTGCAGGAAGCGTAACCAGTACAGGTCAGCCAGTCCCGTCCGGGCGGTTCGATAGTCACGCACGTGGGAGAGCGCCGCCTCGAAGGTCGCCTCACAGGTGCTGAAGGCCTCATCGGTCGTAGCGAGCTGGTCTGCTGCGACTTGCTCGGCCTCCCAGGCAAGTCTCTTGATCTCCAGGGAATCCCAACTGTTCAGTTCAGAGCGTAGAGCCATTGCGCGCAACTCCGCATCATCTGCTTCCCGTGCCTGTTCGGCGAACTCGACCATCAACTGAAGCCCCTTTGCGACCAGCGCATCGGCCTCGATTCGGGGTCGCACGCCCTCAAGGTAAGATTCCAGGTCGGTCGTGAGTGCGCCTGCGTCGTCGTAGCGGTCGCTCGAGTTCAACGCCATTGCCTTGAGACAGATGCGCTCGAGCTCGGGGGGTATGTCACGTTCCGGGGTTCGGCGAGAAGGCCTCTCGAAACTGCCTGTCGCCTTGAGATAGAGGAGGCGCGGCAGGCTCTGTGCTTCGAAGGGTCTGTGCAGCGTCAGCAGCTCGTAGAGCAGGATGCCCAGGGAGTAGACGTCCGAGGCCGTGCCTACCAGGGAGGAGTCACCCTCCTGGCTTTCGGGTGCCATGTACGCAGGCGAGCCGACGATAGCTCCATCTTGGGTGAGGATGGGATCGGCCAGTGTGGGGATTCCGGCGCCGGTTTCTGTTGCGAACTCGGCACTCTCCGGGTCGCCTTCGAGCATTCGTGCGAGACCCCAGTCCATGACGAGTACTTCACCGAAGCCACCGACCATGATGTTGTCGGGCTTAAGGTCTCTATGAATCACACGTCGGGTGTGAGCATAGGCCACGGCCTGGCTGGCGCTGAGGAAGATACTCATCAGTCGTACGAGGTTGTCTCGCTCTTTGACCTGGACATTCTGGCTTCGTAGGGACTCCAGTACTTCGGCCAGGCTCTGGCCACGAATGAGCTTCATCGAGTAGTAGAGCGAACCCTCGTCATCAGAGAACAGGTCGTGGATTGGAGGAATACCTGGGTGTGCCAGCTGGCTGGTGATACGCGCCTCGGCCAGGAAGCGCGACTGTCGAATGCCACCTACCCTATCTGCAGGGATGGTCTTGACCGCCACCTGTCGGCCAAGGGTGCGATCGCGACAGAGCAGCACGGTCCCCATGCCGCCGCTGCCAAGAGTCTTCCATCGGTGGTAGCGCCTCTTGAGTTCAGAGGGTAGGGGGTCGTTCAGGCTCTCATCGTCGGGCTCGATCGCTAACGTTTCGACCACATCGCTCGGTTGTTCGTCGTTCACCGTCTGGCCTGCCTGAGTAGTTTCGGGAGGTAAGGTTATCATTGAGTAGTCCCACAGCCCTGGAGCTTCTTTGATGAACTTGGACTCTTTCAATCCCGCTACCGGCGAACGGGTCGGCCGTGTGTTGGTTACCCCGGCTGATCGTGTCCCAGCACTTGTGGCTGCGGCTCGTGCGGCGCAACCCGAGTGGGAGGCGCTGGGCCTGTCGGGAAGACGCGCTCTCATCGAGCCTGCTGCCACCGAGTTCGAGGCGCGAGCAGATGAACTGGGTGCTCTGCTCACTGCTGAGATGGGCAAGCCATTGCGTGAGGCCCGTGGTGAGGTCCGTTCCTGTGGCCTCGGCTTGAGCGACGAACTCGACGCACTCGTCGCGGCGTTGGAGCCCGAGCAGCTCTGTGATGCTCGTACGAGCACGACGCTGTTTCACGATCCTTATGGTGTCTGTGCGGCCATCACGCCCTGGAACTTTCCCATCGCTATGCCGCACTGGCTGGTTCTTCCGGCGCTGATGGCGGGCAATACAGTCGTCTTGAAGCCGTCGGAGGAGACTCCTTTGATCGCTCAGGCTTATGTAGATGTTCTGGGTGCGCGGCTTCCCGAGGGGGTCTTGCAGGTGCTGCACGGAGCGGACGCGCAGGGCAGGGCTTTGGTGGGAGCTGACGTAGATCTTGTAGCTTTTACTGGTTCAAGGGATGCGGGGATTGAGATTCTCAGTGCGGCCGCGCGGGGCTTGAAGAGGGTGATCCTTGAGCTTGGAGGCAAGGACCCTCTTGTGGTCCTGGAGGACGCTGATGTCGATGCAGCGGCACGCTTTGCCGTTCGCAACAGCTTTCGGAACGCCGGTCAGGTCTGTGTGAGCACCGAGAGGATCTACGTGCACGAGGCGATTGCAGAGCAGTTCGAGACGGTTCTGGTGACTGGGGCGGCGAGCCTGCAGCAGGGAGACGGAGCCGCTGAAGGAACACAGGTCGGACCGATGATCAACCCTCGTCAGGCGGAGCATGTGATCAACCAGATCGAGGCGGCGGTTGACCAGGGGGCCTCCCTCCTCTTTGGTGGATCGGGTCACAGCGGCAATTTCGTAGCTCCGACCGTCCTGGGTGGTCTCGACCATTCGATGGACATCATGCGGACGGAGACGTTCGGCCCGGTGGCTTGTGTGGTTCGGGTCGGTGGTGATGATGACGCGGTGCGCCTCGCTAATGATAGTCCCTACGGCCTTGGTGCTGTGGTGTTTGGTGAGTCGGAGCACGCTGAGCGCGTCGCGCGGCGCCTCAATGCCGGCATGATTGGAATCAATCGAGGGGTAGGAGGCGCTCACGGTGCCCCCTGGGTGGGAGCCAAGCAGAGTGGCTACGGATATCACAGTGGTAGGGACGGTCATCGTCAGTTTGCTCAGGTGCGCATCGTAAGCCGGCCCGCGTCCTGATACGATTCCGTCGAGCCCTATTGCTCGCTGGGAGGTGTGATGCCTGCGAAGCCTAAGATTCTCGTTCTTGTCGTGGCCCTGACGGTCGTGGCGTTCGTCATTTCGACCGTGGCCTTGAACATTCACGATGCCGAAGCGGATGATCCGGCGGGGGCCACTGCTGGTCCCTGGCGATGCAAGGCATTCTCATCGGAGGAGAGTGTGGAGCAGCAGGCGGCCTCGTGGCTATACCGCTACGCTCCTACGGGTCCCGGCACGGTCATCAGCCTCAGTCCCGCTTCCAGCTCACCTCGCGCAGGCACGACTCTTTGTGCTTGGAATTCCGGCTTCGCCGCCGATCAGTGGCTTGAGTTGGAGTCTGCACGGCGTGACCACGAAGCCGAGGTGAAGGCGCGAAAGCGTCGCATCCAAAAGCACAACCGTAAGGGTGGCGTTGAGCTCTTCCCCGAGGATGAACCCCTCGAGGAGGAAGACGACGCTGGGTCTAAGAAGTAGCCAGTGTCAACGACGACATCTGCCGACTTGAGCGGCACAAGAAGAGCCCGGGTGTGGGTGGGGCGTGTCACCAGCTACCATGTTGGCACTGTTCGTGAGGCGGTAGCGCGGGGCCTGGAGTTCGTCTCTCCCCAACTGCGGGGGAATGTAGTCGCCAAGGCGAACTGGTTGGTGTCTCACCCGCGACTGGCCACCGCGAGCAGCACCCGGCCTGAGTTGGCGGCGGGTGCCCTGGAAGCGCTCTTTGCCAGGCAGCATGAACTGCGAGTTGTGTTCTCGGGTAGCGCCGCTCTCGGTCACTCGACCCGCCACCAGGCTCTTCGTGCTCATGGGAGAGATGATCGCTTTCGGAACGGTGGCTACCTCAGTCTCGAGCGAATGTTCCGTGGCAGGGTCACGGTGCGCCCCACCGATGAGTCTCGTTTCTACCGGTATCAACTCTCGGTCGGGCAGCGCATGAGCAACGAGCAGCGTGGTGCCCTGGGTGCCGAGCTGGACGATGATGTTCGCTACTGGGATAGGGTCGTTGCCGGTTACGAGCTCTATCACGCCGACTCAGTAGTGCTCTTCCCGAAGCTGAAGACCAGCGTTCTGGCAAATGGACTTTCCGGCGCAGTGGACCTGCAGGGAGTTGGGTTTCTGCGCGGCGTGGATAGGGGCGATGGTCACAATCGTCACAACGCCAGGAGAATGGTCGACATGCTTGAGATCACCGATCCCGATCTGGTGATAACCGACGCCATCGATATCGGACTGGGAGGCAGCACGATGACCCAGGGCGCCCATCGCCTCGGGTTGGTGGTAGTCGCCGACAATGCGGTAGCACACGATGCGGTCTGCTCGCGTCTGCTCGGATTCGACCCTGAAGCCAATGAACAGCTCCGTATCGCCTCAGCTCGAGGATTTGGTCCTATTGGTGAGGATTTGATCGAGCTGGGTGGAGACGCCGATCTCGACGTGGCTGCAACCCGCATCCGCGGCTTCGGCTCTCCCGGTCTGCGACGGGCGGATGAGTTCGGTAGTTTCTTTGTCCGCTACAGCGGCTCGATCTTCCCTGTGGATATTCAGTGTGGGGGCGTGTACGAGTCTGCGGCCGGCCCGGGAGTCTTCCTCGATTGGCTCTATACGAGCTTTGATCATCCGAAGTTCCGAGAGCGAATGAAGTGGTGGCCACGTTGCTCGGTGCTGATCGGCGACGTGGTTGATCGGCCCCGCAATCCTCGTGTGTATCTCGTGGGCGATCGAGCCATTGAGAGCTTTCGAGAGATGACTGATTTCATGCAGCCGGCGTTGATGGTGCCTCTGAGCGCTCGTCGTCATCTGCCGAGGTCTCTGGGCCTGTATCGATATCGGCTCAAGGGCGGCGGTCGGGGTTGGGCTACCTCGATT
Organism: uncultured Rickettsiales bacterium; assembly: GCA_964512375.1. Taxonomy (GTDB): domain Bacteria; phylum Myxococcota_A; class UBA796; order UBA9615; family UBA9615; genus UBA6601. Next base: position 4,705 of record CAZEIY010000337.1, read on the forward strand.
TCTGGTAATCCGCCTTCGCGTCAGGCGATCTCCTGGTCTTTCTTTCTGGGGTCTCTTGGTCGCATCCGCCCGCCGTTGCTCGGGGCCTTTCCGCTGCCAATGGAGGCCTTCTACCAGGTTGTCGCCGCGCTCCTGCGTCGGCGGCGCAATCGGCGGGGGATTCGGGTTGTTCATGCCAGGAAGATTGAGCGGATGTTGAAGCGCGCATGGCGAGTCAAGGTTGGATTGCCCGCTGCGCTCAAGCTCAGGAGCGTGAAGGAACCGAATCAATGAGTCGCCTTACTGGCCTGAGAGAACGGTTCGCTGCGGCCGCTGAGGCCTTTGTGGATCCCCAGGGTATGGACG
>CAZEIY010000338.1:0-5026 GCA_964512375.1 uncultured Rickettsiales bacterium
CGCCTTGGTGAAGCCGCTGACAGACCTCGGCGAATCAAGTTCCGCCGACTGGCGGGCTAGCTCCCCTCCTTGAATACAGCCCTGACCGGCTGTAGCTTCTTGAGACGCTTGGCTGGGAGGGCCCTTGAAAATCGACCTCAAGATCAACGGGCAGGTGCACCCCATCGACGTCGAACCCGACGTTCCTTTGCTCTGGGTTCTTCGCGAACAGGTAGGGCTAACGGGCACCAAATTCGGCTGCGGAATCGGCGCCTGTGGTGCCTGCACCATCCACCTCGGTGGCATCGCCCTACGCAGTTGCATTCTGCCGGTGGCTGCCGCCATTGGCGCCGAGATCACAACCATCGAGGGCCTGTCCCACGCCGTACAGCAAGCGTGGATCGACGAGCAGGTCCCCCAATGCGGCTACTGCCAGAGCGGACAACTGATGGCCGCGGCATCGCTGCTCGCCGTCAATCAGAGCCCCAGTGACAGTGACATCGATGACGCAATGAGCAATCTCTGCCGCTGCGCCACGTACCCACGGATCCGGGCTGGCATTCACCGCGCCGCGCGCACGCTGGTGGTCCTGCCCACCGAGACTCAAGCTCTACAGGATGGCGGAGCAGAGGGCGCTGATGCGAGCCTCCAGACCGTACCGAACGGAGGCGAGAAGTGAGCCCCGTCACCGTCAACCTGAGCCGCCGTGGCTTCCTCAAGGCCGGGTCTGGTCTGGTCCTGGGTCTGCATCTCTCCGGCTTCGGCGCTATCCCAGAATTGGACGAGTTCATCTCTACCGGAGCGCTCGAGGCCACCGGCAAGGCCACCTCACTCAACGCCTGGCTGCGGATCACGGAGAAGGGTGTCGCTACGCTGCGAGTCGGCGCTGTGGAGATGGGACAGGGCGTATTTACAGCACTGCCCATGCTGCTCGCCGAAGAGCTCGACCTGCCCTTCGACTCGGTGCGAGTCGAAGCCAGCCCCGCAGACAAAGCCTACTTCCGGCCATCACCTACCTTCCCCACCAAGGTGTTGATGACCGGCGGCAGCGAGTCCGTACGTGGACACTGGGATCTTCTGCGCGAAGTGGGTGCAGAGGCGCGGGCAGTGCTCATGAAAGCGGCTGCGACTCAGTGGGGCGTATCTCCTGACGAGTGCTCCACGGAGGCCGGCTTCGTGCTCTGCGGAGAACGGCGCGCCAGCTACGGTGAGCTCACCCCTGCAGCAGCTCTACTGAGACCACCGTCATGCGTGAAACTAAAGGGCAAGGAAGAATGCGATCTGCTCGGCACATCACCGCCCCGCATCGACCTGCCGGATAAGGTCTGCGGAAAGACCATCTTTGGCATCGACGTGCAGATCGAAGGTGCGGTGAACGCCACCTTGCGCGCCTGTCCACACCACGGCGGCACGCTGGTGTCCTTCGATGACAGCAAAGCGCGCGCGGTTCCAGGAGTTACCGACGTGTTCCCTGTAGGGCAGGCCATCGCGGTGGTTGCCGACAGCTTCTGGAATGCAAAGAAGGCTGCCGGCCTGCTGGAGATCACCTGGGACGCTGGTGAAGGTGCTGGTCTCGACGACGGCTCCATCCGCGAACGCCTCACCACACAGCTGGATCGTGCCCGCGTCGTACACAAGAGCGGCGGCATGCCCAGAGAACTGGAGGTTCAGGCCGAATTCTTCTCGCCCTACCTCGATCACGCCCCCATCGAACCTCTCAACGCGACGGTTCACGTGCAGGGAGAGAGAGTGGATGTCTGGGCACCTACCCAGGTGCAAGGCAACGTGCAGAAGCAGGCAAGCAAACTCACAGGAGTCCCCCGGGATCGTTGCTTTGTGCACGCCACCTACCTCGGTGGCGGCTTCGGACGAAAGTCACTGCTGGACTTCACCGAGGCGGCCATCCGAATCGCGATGAAGGTGAGCGCTCCGGTCAAGATGATCTGGACCCGCGAGGAGACCTTCAGCCACGGCCAATACCGACCCGCCACTGCCTGCCGTATGGCCGCCACTCTCGGGCCTGACGGCTTTCCAACGGACTACGAGGCGCGCATCACAAGTCAGAATGTGCTCGATGGTCGGATGCCGTCCTTTCTGCTCGACCTGGTTCCCGAAATTGGCGAGACGGTGCACGGCGGCCTCGACACTCCCTATTCCATCGATCGGCAGGTCGTTCGCCATAAACGGGTGCAACTTCCCATTCCCGTGGGGTGGTGGCGCTCTGTACAGGGCAGCCACAATGGCTTCTACCGTGAGTCCTTCATCGACGAGCTCGCGCACAAGGCCGGCAAGGACCCAATCGCTTATCGACGGCATCTCCTACGAGACTCCCCTCGCCACCTCGCCTGTTTTGAGCTGGCGGTGTCAAAGAGCCCTCCTCTGCCAACAGACCAACACCGAGGCGTGGCTATCTTCAAGAGCTTCGGCTCCATCGTAGCCACGGTCCTCGACCTGAGCGTGATCGATGGTTGTCCTAAGGTTCACCAGATCACCACTGCGGTGGACTGCGGCCGGATCGTCCATCCCGACACGATCCGTGCACAGATGATGAGCGCCAGCCTCATGGGCCTCTCGGCTGCGCTATACGGAAAGATGAGCTTCGTGGACGGAGCTGCTCAGCAACAGAACTTCCACCAGTACACCCTGCTCAGCATGCGTGAGGCGCCGCCAGTACACAGCTACATCATTGAATCCAATGAGCGACCCGGTGGCGTCGGTGAAGTGGCCCTACCGCCGCTGGCTGGAGCCCTCGGCAACGCGATCTTCTCAGCCACCGGAATCCGAGTCCGGGAGCTACCGCTAGGAGAACAACTCAAGGACGCCTGATGATCCGCTCCGATGCGCTTCCAGGGGCTCAGCCCCTCTCAGAGTCCGCTCTGTAGCGGGTGGTCCGAGACGCTTCGCTCACCGCCGCGAAAGCGGCGGAGCACCTCGAACGGCAGCGGGAACCACCGAAGGTGCTCGAAGTCGGGTGACAGTTGCTGCTCTTCGAGCACCATCGACGCATAGTCACTCTGAGCGCGCTCAACAATGCGCGCGGCCTCATCGAGATAAGACGGCAGGGTCCACTCGGGCGCCGTGCGGTGACTACTGCAGTACTCGAGGCGACCGCGGCGATAGCTGATTTCGGTAAGCTTGAGCGGGGCTTCCGCCGTGCTGCGCCGGTGCCGCCACTGGCCGGTGGTTGGATAAAAGCGGTAATGGGGAAGCAGCTTCCAGCCGTGCTCGGCGACAAACTGGACCGCCTCGAGCAGGAACTCAAAGACCTCGTCGCTGAGGAAGTAGTTGAAGTTCACCCTCGCCCACCCCGGCTTGACGCCCTCACTACCGCACAATACCTCGCGTTCGAATTCCTTGGATGTCGTCAGATCGATGCCGAGCAGACGGTGGCCATAGGGACCAGCACACGAGCAACCGCCGCGAGCCTGAATGCCAAAGAGGTCGTTGAGGAGCGCCACCACGAAGTTATGGTGAAGATAGCTGTCCTCATGACGCACCATGAACGAGACGATGCTCAGCCGCCAGGCGTCGTGGTTACCGAGGATACGGATGTTGGGGTGCGCCTCCCAGCCGGCAATAGCCCTGTTGATAAAGGAAGACTCGCGATCGCGAATGACCTCGTGCCCAACAGCTTGCTTCAGTTGGAAGACGAGTCCGGCGCGAATCGACTCGAGGATGGCCGGCGTGCCGCCCTCTTCGCGATGAATGGGATCGTCCAGATAGCGATGTTCGACCTGGTTTACGTAGCTGACAGTTCCGCCCCCAGGTGCCGTTGGCACGAAGTTGCTGAAGAGACTCCGCTTAGCGATGAGCAGACCGGGAGTACCCGGGCCGCCGATAAACTTGTGGGGAGAGAGGAAGATGGCGTCCTTGTAAGCCAACTCAGTGCCCCCACAGGAATCCGCCATGTTCATCTCAATTTCGACGTACGGGCCCGCCGCTGCGAAGTCCCAGAATGACAGTGCTCCGTATTGGTGCAGCAAGACCGAGATCCCGCAGGTATCCGATCCAATACCCGTGACGTTAGAGGCCGCCGAGAAGCTGCCAATCTTCAGAGGCCTGTCGGCGTAGTGCTCCAGCTCGCGCCGAAGGTGAACGAGATCAATGCGGCCGTCACCATCCTCGTCGATGGTCACAACGTCCGCGATGGACTCCCGCCAGGGCAACTCGTTGCTGTGGTGCTCGTATGGCCCGATGAACACAACTGGGCGCCTCTCGGGCGGAATCTGGCTGCTGAACTTGTACTCCGCATCGAGGTTGGCAGGGACCCGCAGACTCAAGATGTCGACCAGCTTGTTGATCGCACCCGTAGCGCCCGAACCAGCAAAGATCACCACATCGTCGGGACCACCACCGACCGCCTCGTGAATGATTGCCCGCGCATCCTCACGGAAGCGAGTCGTCTGTAGTCCAGTGCCAGAGGTCTCCGTGTGGGTATTGGCGTAGAGCGGCATCACCTCTTGGCGCAGAAAGTCCTCGATGAACGAGAGCGAGCGCCCGGAAGCCGTGTAGTCAGCGTAGGTGACCCGTCGAGCGCCATAGGGCCCATCAATGACCCGATCCCCGCCAATGATGGAACTGCTGATACGAGCGATCAGCTGCTCAGATGTGTCGTTGTTGCTGCTCCTCGTCCCGTTCATGCGCCCCCCCCCAACGGCGCCGACTCTATCACGCAGCAGGCGCGCCGGTACCACCGGCAAAGCCTCCACGCAGCATCGACACCGCAGCCATTCCCATGGTCAGAATGTCCTCGGGGTGATCCACCTGCTTCGCAAGGCGCCAGGCCCGCATCGGGTGCAGATAGAACCTGCGATAAGCCAGGTCAATCACACCTTCCATCTGAGGATTTGTCAGCATGTAGCTGTCATGCGGAAGCCTCGAGAAGCGACGATGATCGTCGTCCCAGGGCAGGTCAAACTCGGTCGCGATCGCGCTACCTGGATACGGTTGGAACATAAAAAACGCCGCATAATCCGGCCGCATCTCAATGGCGAAGTCGATGGTCTCTTCCATCTCGGCGCGAGTCTCGGTGGGAAAGCCCAGGATG
>CAZEIY010000339.1:0-2124 GCA_964512375.1 uncultured Rickettsiales bacterium
CCCGCAGCCGAGGGTGGCGCCGAGCCCGCAGCCGAGGGTGGTGCCGAGCCCGCTGAGCCGACAGAGCAGGCCCCGGAAAACGAGTAACCAAACAGCCCTACTGAGGCCCTCCCGGCACCTTGTTACCGGCCTGACCCTGTGATAGGTTTCCGCGGCTTCGATGTGGCCAGCCGCAAAGAAGACTGAGTTTGATATGCGAAGGTGGTGGAATTGGTAGACACGCTAGCTTGAGGGGCTAGTGGCCATTGCGGCCGTGGGGGTTCGAGTCCCCCCCTTCGCACCAACTCAAACTCTTGCTGCTCCACCAGGAGCGTACAACGGAAGCACTGTCCCAGAACGACAAGAGCCCGTCCGAAGACGGGCTCTTGAGATCGTTCTCGTTACGAAGACCCCTTTACTCCTCGGACTTCTCCTCGGCGGCGGGCTCTTCGGCAGCAGCCTCGACGGCAGGCTCCTCAGCGGCGGGCTCTTCGACAGGAGCAGCCTCTTCGGCAGCAGCCTCGACGGCGGGCTCCTCAGCGGCAGGCTCTTCGACAGGAGCAGCCTCTTCGGCAGCAGCCTCGACGGCAGGCTCCTCAGCGGCGGGCTCTTCGACAGGAGCAGCCTCTTCGGCAGCAGCCTCGACGGCAGGTGCCGGCTTTGCAGCAGCCTTCTTTGTCTTGCGGGGCTTGGCATCGGCCTCATAGGCCTCTTCCACCAACTCGATAATGCTCATCGGTGCATTATCACCGCTGCGCCTACCGATCTTGGTGATCCGAGTGTAGCCACCTGGACGATCCAGGAAGTGCTCACTGTATTCAGTGAACAGCTTATGAAGGACGTCACGGTCTTTGACGACACGGCGAGCACGACGAATCGCATGCAGACGTTTAGCTGTCAGCTTGCGCGCCTCTTCACCCGAGGCAGCCTCAAGGACACTGGGCGGAACTCTCCTGCTCAGGGTGATCAGCTTCTCGACAACACGCCTCAGCTCCTTGGCCTTGGCATCTGTGGTCTTGATTCGACCGTGCTCGAGCAGACTGGTCGCCATGTTCCTGTACATCGCCTTGCGATGCGAGGAGTTGCGCCCCAGTCGGCGTCCGGATTTGCGATGTCTCATAGCAAGCTCCCAGGCCTCTCAGCCGTGCCTATTCCTGATCGCGAAGACGAGGGAAGTTATGAAGCTTCATGCCCAGGGATAGACCCATCTCGGCAAGAATCTCCTTCACCTCGTTCAACGACTTGCGACCGAAGTTCTTGGTCTTCAGCAGATCAGCCTCGGTCTTCTCGACCAACTCGTAAATGTAACGAATGTCGGCATTCTGCAGGCAGTTCGCAGAGCGGACGCTGAGCTCAAGCTCGTCGACCGTCTTGAAGAGATTCTCGTTCCACTCCTCCTCGGGCTCTTCAGCCTGGGGCGGGGGCTCATCGCCTTCATCGAAGTTGATGAAAATCTGCAACTGCTCCTTGAGGATCTTGGCAGCCAGAGCCACTGCATCCTCGGGAAGTACAGTGCCATCAGTCCACACCTGCAAGGTCAGCTTGTCGAAGTCGGTGCGCTGACCAACACGAGCGTTGGAGACCGTGTAGTTCACCCGATTCACGGGACTGAAGATGGCATCAACCGGAATGGTTCCGATGGGGGCATCCTCTTCGTTGCTGCGCTCGGCGGGCACGTAGCCAGAGCCCTTTTCTACTCGGATCTCCATGCGAAGAGTGCTCTCGCCAACCAAGGTGCAGATGTGATGATCAGGGTTCATCACCTCCGCATCGGCCGTAGTCTTGATGTCCGCACCGGTGATGCGCACCTGACCGCCACGGGTACCCTTCTGCTCGATGAGGAAGGTTTGAGGCTCCCAACTGCCCATACGAACGAGCAGGCCCTTGAGGTTGAGAATGATGTCAGTCACATCCTCAATGACACCCTCGACGGTCGAGAACTCGTGAAGCACCCCGTCGATCTTCACGGCGGTGATGGCCGTGCCCTGGAGGCTGCTGAGCAGCACACGCCGCAGCGCGTTACCGAGGGTGACACCGAAGCCCTTCTCAAGAGGCTTCGCGACAAACTTGCCGTAGCGATCCCCATCCGCCACATCCTCTTGGATGAGCTGGCGGGGGCGGATCAGGTTCCGCCAATTCCGATAG
>CAZEIY010000339.1:2134-5025 GCA_964512375.1 uncultured Rickettsiales bacterium
AGGCTGCTCAGCAGCACGCGACGCAGGGCGTTGCCCAAGGTGGTCCCGAAGCCGGGCTCGAGAGGCCTGGCGACAAACTTGCCAAAGCGCTCGGGGTTACGAACCTCTTCAGCAACGATGCTGCGGGGTCGAATGAGGCTTCGCCAGTTGTGATACAGCTCAGTCATCGTGATATTTCCTCTGGGCTAGCGCGAGCAGAGCTCGACGATCAGATTCTCTTGGATCGGAAGGGTCAGTTCGGCTCGGACCGGTGCGCCACCAATGGTGCCGCTGAAGTTGTCCTTGTCGAGAGTCATCCAGGTCATCTGCGGACGGTTCAGAGCCTTCTCGAGAGAGTCCATGACTCGCTGGATCTTGCGGCTCTTCTCGCGAATGGAGACCACCTCACCGACACGCATCTGATAAGAGGCGATGTCGACACGGCGACCATTAATCTGAATGTGACCGTGACTCACCAACTGGCGCGCCTCGGATCGAGTGCCGGCAAAACCGAGCCGGTAGACGGTGCTGTCGAGACGATTCTCAAGCAGCATAAGAAGATTCTCTCCGGTGTTGCCCTTACGACGAGAAGCCTCGGCGTAGTACCGCCGGAACTGCTTCTCCAAGACGCCGTAAATACGCTTCACCTTCTGCTTCTCACGGAGCTGTTGACCATACTCTGAGACACGCATCCGCCGTTGACCATGCTGGCCCGGGGGATTCTGATTGCGGTCGAACGAGCACTTGTCAGTAAAGCAACGGTCAGCCTTCAGGTAGATCTTGAGACCCTCCCGGCGGCAGAAGCGGCAAACTGGTCCTGTGTAACGTGCCATGGTCGGCTGCTCCTAGACGCGACGCCGCTTTGGAGGGCGGCATCCGTTGTGGGGGATCGGGGTCACGTCCTTGATGAGGGACACCTTGAGGCCAGCGGCCGCGAGCGCACGCAGCGCGGACTCACGCCCACCGCCAGGTCCTTTGACCATGGCCGAGACCGTGTGAACCCCATGGTCACGAGCCTTACGTGCAGCATCTTCAGCGACCAACTGAGCGGCGAACGGAGTGCTCTTACGAGAGCCCTTGAATCCACGCGCGCCAGCGGAGCACCACGAGAGTACGTTTCCGTTGGTATCGGTGATGGTGACGATGGTGTTGTTAAACGTCGCATGGATGTGAGCGATGCCCACCGGAACGTTCTTCGCAACCTTCTTGCGGTTAGCCATGACCAGTTACCTCTTCTTCGTGGTTGCAGTACGGCGCGGTCCCTTGCGGGTACGGGCATTCGTGTGTGTACGCTGACCACGAACCGGCAAGTGTCGACGATGACGCAGGCCGCGGTATGAGTTGAGGTCCATGAGACGCTTGATGCTCATGGCGACGTCCTTACGAAGGTCTCCTTCAACCGTGCAACGAACGGTAATGACCTGGCGAATACGAGCAACCTCGGCCTCAGCCAATTCGTGCACGCGGGTGTCACCAGGAACGCCAGCCTCATCGAGGACCTGCTTGGCAACCGAAGGACCGATGCCAAAGATGTACGTGAGCGCGACCTCAATCCGCTTGTCACGGGGAATGTCTACGCCTGAAATACGAGCCATATCTACTGCTCCCTCGCCTTAACCCTGGCGCTGCTTGTGCTTGGGGTTCTCGCAAATGACCCGAACAACACCACGACGCTTGATCACGCGGCACTTACTACAGATCTTCTTCACCGAAGCTTGGACCTTCATTAGACCTGCTCCTATCGCGTCTTCATTCGACGCACAATTCGACCCCTTGAAGGGTCGGTCTCACCTAACTCGACTACAACTCGATCTCCTTTGAGGAGCCGGACGATGCGCATCTGCAAGTCGTTTCCAACATGGGCAGACACCACTTCGCCACCTTCGAGCCGCACGCTATACATGCGATTCATTCCGAGATCAACTATTGATCCGAGAACCTGTTCTCCACTCAACTCTCCAAGGCCTCCGTCAGGCGGCCATAAACTTCATCTATTCCACCGACACCATTGATCTCCCTGACGATGCCGCGCTGCTTGTAATAGGCGGCCACAGGGGCGGTGTTGTGGGCATATTCGTTCAACCGAACGCGCACCTTCTCTTCCGTGTCGTCGATTCGCTGGCTCAGCTCAGCGCCACAAGAATCGCAGAGCCCCTCGGCGGCCGGGGGCTTGAACTCAATGTGGAAGCCGGCGCCACACGCACCACAGGAACGCCTGCCAATGACTCGCTCGACAATAAGACCGTCAGGAACCGTCAGCACCATGACCTTGTCGATGGAACTGCCTCGCTTCTCCAGAATCTCATCGAGAGCCACAGCCTGCGCAACCGTACGGGGGAAGCCGTCAAGGATGTAGCCACTCTTGCAGTCACCATCATCGAGCCGCGCTCCGACCATGTCGATCACCAACTCATCCGGCACCAACAGGCCTCGATCCATGAAGCCCTGCGCCTTCTTACCGAGTTCAGTCCCAGCGCGCCGGTTCGCTCGCAGAATGTCACCAGTGGAGATCTGCGGGATCGATCGCTCTGCGACGAGCATCTGCGCCTGCGTGCCCTTGCCTGCTCCCGGGGGGCCGAAGAAGATCAGGTTCATCACACTGTCCTCCGACGGGAGCGAATCTGAGCGCCGCTCTCACCCATGAGACCGTCGTAGTGACGAGTCAGGAGATGGCTCTCGATTTGCGAGACCAGATCGAGGGCCACGCCGACCACGATGAGCAGCCCGGTGCCACCAAAGTAGAAGGTGACACGCGCCTGACTAATGAGGATGTCGGGAAGAATGCAGACCAGTGAGATGTACAGAGACCCGGCCAGGGTAAGGCGGGTAAGCACGCGCTCGATGAAGTCCGACGTCGACTTGCCTGGGCGAATGCCAGGGATGTAGCCGCCGTGCTTCTGCATGTTCTCAGC
>CAZEIY010000340.1:0-2796 GCA_964512375.1 uncultured Rickettsiales bacterium
ACGCCCAAGGCGTCCGCGAAGGCCAGTAAGCCGAAGGAGCCGAAGAAGCCGGCTACGCCCAAGGCGTCCGCGAAGGCCAGTAAGCCGAAGGAGCCGAAGAAGCCGGCTACGCCCAAGGCGTCCGCGAAGGCCAGTAAGCCGAAGGAGCCGAAGAAGCCGGCTACGCCCAAGGCGTCCGCGAAGGCCAGTAAGCCGAAGGAGCCGAAGAAGCCGGCTAAGCCGAAGAAGCCGAAGAAGGACTGAACTCTCTGAGCCCTGCACGTCCAGTAGTCTCCGTGCCGCAGTTGGCCGGATTGGTGGTCATCTTCTGGGTCTTTGACCCGGTCAGTGCGGCACTACGAGTGGGGTGGGGTCTTCCCGAGCCAGGTCTCAGCGTGGTGCGCTGTTTGTTGCTTATCCTCGTCTTGGTTGTCCTCGCCAGATGCGAGAAGCACTCTTTTTTGCAGGGGCCACGGCCGCTGTGGCCGGGCCTCCGCGCCGTGTGGAACACGACTCCGTTGTTGTGGACGCTGCTGGGCTTGTTTGTCCTTTCCATGGTCTGGTCAGCGCGAGTCGAGCTGACAGGCTTTCGTCTGTGCGGGCTGTGGGCACTGGTTGCCGTGGCCTGGTACATCCATCGACGGCTGAACTGTACTGAACTGGCGCAAGCGTTGGCCTGGTCCATGGGGTTGCTGCTGCTGCTCTCTCTCGTGGCGGTCTTTGTAGATCCTGAGTTGGGTGTTCACGGAAGTCTGTGGGCTGGTCTTGAGGGTGCCTGGCGCGGGGTGCTAGGTCACCGCAATGCCCTGGCCATGGTCGCGGTACTTACGGCGTTCTCTCTAGGCAGCCTGTCGCTGTGGGGCAGTGGCAGAGATGCCCGTCTTGCGGCTCTTGGAGCAACTCTTGCTGCGACCATGCTCTGGCCGGTGGCCTCGGTTACGGGACTTGTAATGCTCATTGCGGGCGCAGGGGTACTCGCTCTTGGTCGCTTCACCGACGAGCGTTCCGGTCTCAGGGTCCCCGCGCTCGTCGCGCTGATCACCGTTGCTTTCCTGGCGTTCCTCGTACGGGAGCCACTCCTTGAGCTTGTGGGACGCGATCTGACGTTGTCGGGTCGCACGAGCATCTGGACTTTCATCCTTGAGTTCGTCGAGAGGCGTCCGATTCTCGGTCATGGCTACGGTCTGGCCTGGCGCGAGGTGCCGTCCCTGCAACGAGATCTGATGGCACACGGGCGCCCTTGGCAGGCATCGATTCACAGCGGCTACCTGGCGACTGCCTTCTGGATTGGCTGGCCCGGGTTCGTACTCCTCCTTGGATTCCTCGGGCGGCTACTTCTCGCTGCGCTGGGACGTTTTGTCCATGGTGCTCCCGGCCTCGATCGAGTCTTTCCGCTTGGGTTGCTGGTGATTCTCTTGCTCGTCGCCGTTCCCGAAACCCGGATGATGCATCACGGACACTTCGTCACCGCATTGCTCTGCGCTCTAGCCTTCCGCCTCCACGCGGTTCCTGAACCGCCGGGTCAGCACGCCCCTTCCGAGGAGGCGTCCGGGTGAGCAGCTGTTGATGGTCGATTTATCCGGCTTCCAGCACGTATTGGCTCGTCGACGTCAGGGTCCGCCACTCCCTTGAACGCGGCTTCCGATAGACTGCCGCCCCGGAGGTGTCTGTGACCGATTCAGTAGTTCAGTATTCCCAACACGATGGCGTCGCCACGATCACCTTCGACGACGGCAAGGCGAATGTTCTTACAGCCCATGCCGTTGCCGAGCTATCCGCTGCCTTTGATCGGGCCGAGCAGGAGGCTCGCTGCGTCATCTGGATGGGTAGAGAGGGCAGGTTCTGCGCTGGCTTCAACCTGAAGGTCTTTGCCGCCGGTGGAGCTGAAGCGTTGGCCTTGTTGCTTGGTGGAGCCGAGCTCGCGATTCGTCTCTACAGCTTCCCGATTCCGGTGGTGATTGGCTGCACGGGTCATGCCCTGGGCATGGGGGCCATCTATCTGCTGGCTGCTGATGTCCGCATAGGTGTTGATGGGCCCTTCAAGATCGGCCTCCCCGAGGTAACGATCGGCATGACGATGCCTGGCTTCGGCCGCGTCCTGTCGATGGCCCGGCTAAGCCCGACGCATCGCGAACGCGCTGTCTGCTGCGCGGAGATATTTGCTCCAGCCGAGGCTCAGGCAGCTGGCTTCATCGACAGGCTGGTCGGTGCCAAAGGCTTTGCAGAGTCGCTGGTCGCCACCAGTCAGGCCTTACTGACTCTCGATGCCACGGCGCACAAGGAGACCAAGCTCGCACTGCGCAGCAAGACCCTCGAAGAGCTGCGGGCCAGCCTGGACGAGCCGCTCTTTCAGGTGGAGTAGCGCCTGAATACACTCCAGAAAGAGGCGGGGTAGACTCGCCGCGGAGCTCCTGCTGCGCCGAATTGAGGCGGAAGGAGACCCATTCTCCCTACAGGTACTGCGAACACGATAGGCTCACCGTTCGGCACTTGGTCGCCGAAGAGGAGGACTCGATGAAACCTGCCCACAAGCTCTACCCGTTGCTCACTTGCGTTTTGGTGCTGCTCGCCGGCTGTGAAGATACCTACACTCCAGAGATCTGCGGCGACGGCGACGACAACGACAGCGACGGCTTTATCGACTGCGACGACCAGGACTGCCATCTTGAGTGTCCGAATATTGCCGATGACGATGACGATGACACCGGCGATGACGATGACAGCGCTGCTCTGGGTGATGACGATGACAGCGCAGCTCAGGGAGATGACGACGACACCGCCCCCTGCACTGATGCCGACGGTGACAACTGGTGCGCC
>CAZEIY010000340.1:2806-3174 GCA_964512375.1 uncultured Rickettsiales bacterium
GACTGCGATGACAACGACCCGCACAGCAATCCTGTCGGCATCGAGTTGTGTGATGGGCAGGACAACGACTGCAACGGCTTTGTCGACGAGGACGCGGTCGATGCTCCTATCTGGTACCTCGACGCCGACAACGACGGCTACGGCGCAACCCACCTGTCTGTGGCCTCCTGCACTACCCCATCCGGTTACGTAGACAACAGTCAGGACTGCGATGACCTGAGACCAGAGACCTACCCCGGCGCCACCGAGATCTGCGATGAAGACGACAACAACTGCGACAACTCAACAGACGAGGGTGTGCTCAGCACCTGGTACGCCGATATCGACGGCGACGGCTTCGGCGATTCCAGCAGCGCCCAGCAGGCCTG